>CAVBHV010000089.1:0-3783 GCA_963595385.1 bacterium | reverse complement strand
CACGGTATCACAACAAATAGCCATAGCACCCAGTTTGATAGCAAAAACTTAACCAGCCCGCACACTGCTGGTGCATTTGAACTAACGACTCCTAATACTTGTTCCCTTTGGAAAACTTGGTCGATTGCACTTGAATTTGTGCTTTTAATTTTTAAAATTGAGCCGTTTTTATATTCGACTTGCCCCAAAAAGCCATTTTGCCTTAGCCCTGAGTCACTATCGCACAGGACAAAATCACCAACATTTATTTTATCAAAAGATTTTGCCGAAACTACGACACTACTCCCCTGCGGAAAATAGTTTTGATTGTATGAATTAGTCACTTCAATAACTGACAAACCAAATATTTTTTGCTCATTATTATCGCTAACTGACACAAATTTGCTAACAATACAAGTAATACCAAAAATGAATATCAACAAAAACGCAATAGCAAGTCCCAACATGATACTAGTCGCATAGTTTTCAAATTTGATTTGTTGATTTTTTTCGTTATCATTATTTTGGTTTGTAGTTACACTTGTTGTATTTTGCGAATCGTCTTGGTTTTGAATTTGTAAAATTTTATCTTTGTCGGCACAGTCCATATGAATACTCCAACAGTAATGTAAGTTTAGTTTAGCACATTTTTAAAGTTTCGGCAACGAAAAGTCACGAAAAAAGCACCTGCTAAGGTGCTTCTTTATATTATGCAACGGGTCCAAATTTACCCTCTTTTACCATTTCGTTTAGCACATTATAAAGCCCATTGTAATTAGCAACACCCGTGTAAGTAAATCTAGTATAGTTTGATTCATTAGACTTGATATAGAAAGTGTGGTCTTTTACCGCGTTATCACTTTTGATTGCAAAGTGAACTTCACGGAACTCGATAGGCTGAGTACTCCAACTCTCACCTATTTTGTATTTAAATACACTTCCATCAGGGTTTATCATAGTTTGTTTTTCATTCCAAAAAAACACAACTTCAAAAGTGTCAGCATCTGAAAGGCTAGTAAATGAATTTGTTGATGCCGTGTAATTTGATGTCATACCTTTACCAGCGTATCCACCGAAAATTGTTGCGATTACGCTAGGTTTACTGCCCGCGTTGTATGCATTCATAACACGGTCGTAATCGGTTGGGTTTTCTGTTTTGCTAAATTGATAAATAGTTGAATTTATTTTTAAATAAATCTCATCAGGCTTGTTTACAAACTTTGCGCCTGTATTTACTGGAATAACTGCTAACAAAATTGTAGTTAAAATTAGCACACCCACAAACGCTAGACAAACGATAGATGCAATCTTGTTCGCTTTGCGCTTTGCTCTTGCTCTGTTTGTAATTGTAGTAGTAGTATCTTTCATTTTGTATCCTCATTTAATAGATTGCTGTTTAATCTTAACACAAATATGCAAATCGGTCAAATGAAATTAAGCAGGTTTTTGCGTTTCATCTTTTTTTGTGTCGGTTTTGATAGAATTTTGTTCCTTTTTAGCCTCATTTGCATCTTGTTTGTCAGTAGTTTTTGTTTCTTGTGGTTTGTTTTCTTGTTTGTCTTGGCTCTTTTCTCCCGAAAAGGCACTCATAACTTTGTCATCAAGATTTCCGCTTGCTTGAGTTTTTGCATCGAGTTTTGCTTGCTTTTCAGCCTCTTTTTTCTCTTGCGCCTCTTTATCTTTGCGCTTGCGTTCAGCCTCGCGTTCCTCCATATTCTTGATTACTTCTTCACTCGTTTTGCCCGAAATCAACTCATTAACTTCTTGTGCGTAAATAGTTTCTTTTGCAAGCAATACTTTTGCCATTTCATCAAGAATACTCTCGTTTTCTTTGAGCAACTTCATAGCACGCTCCAAGCCTTCATCAAGAATCGCCTTGATTTCTTCATCAATAATTCGAGCAGTTGCATCACTAATATTTGAGCGTTGTTGGAAATCTCTGCCCAAGAATACTTCGCCTTCCTCAGCGTAGCACACAGAACCTAATCTCTCGCTCATACCATATTTTGTAACCATATCACGAGCCACATCAGTAGCCACTTGAATATCGTTTGAAGCGCCAGTTGAGAAGTAGTCAAATTTCAACTTTTCAGCAGCACGACCACCCATATCGGCAATAATTTCTTCCATCAACTGCTCACGAGTGTAGTAAGGGTATTCTTTCTCAGGAATACGCGAAGTCATACCACCAGACATTCCCCCACCAATACCGCGCGGAATGATAGTAACTTCTTGAACTTCTACCTTTACGCTCTTTAACATACGCATCAAAATTGCGTGTCCAGCCTCATGGTATGCAGTCGTCTTTCTATCTTCCTCATCGGTCTTGTGGTTTTTCTTAGACAATCCATATTGAGTTTTCAAGGAACTTTCAAAAATATCTGTTTGGGTAATAATATTTCTACCATCACGAGCAGCGAGAATAGCGGCTTCATTGAGAATATTCTCAATATCAGCACCAGTACTGCCTGGTAATCTCCTTGCCAAACCTTCCCAGTCAATATCATCAGCAAAAGGTTTGTTTTTGGCATAAAGTTTCAAAATCTTCACTCTGCCTTGCAAGTCTGGGCGATTTACAACAATTCTGCGGTCGAAACGACCAGCACGCAACAATGCAGGGTCAAGTACATCAGGGCGGTTTGTTGCAGCGATTACAACGATACCATCGCTTGACTCAAAGCCGTCCATTTGTACCAACAACTGGTTGAGTGTTTGTTCGCGTTCATCATTTGTGTTACCTAGTCCCGCACCTCTTTGCCTACCAACGGCATCTATTTCATCAATAAATACCAAACAAGGCATATTGCGTTTTGCAGTTTCAAATAAATCACGCACACGAGCAGCACCAACACCAACATACATTTCTACAAAGTCACTACCAGTTATGCTAAAAAATGGTACTCCTGCCTCACCAGCAATTGCCTTTGCAAGCAAAGTCTTACCAGTTCCTGGAGGTCCTACAAGCAAAACCCCCTTTGGAATACGAGCGCCCATTTCGGTGAATTTGCGTGGATTTTTCAAAAATTCCACAATTTCTTGCACTTCTTGTTTTTCTTCATCACAGCCAGCAACATCAGCAAAACGCACCTTTAAGCCTGATTCCATACGGGCTTTGTTTTTACCAAAGTCCATACCCTTGCCGTTCATTTTTGTAAATGTCCTATAAGTAAAGTAAATCAAGGCACCGAACAACAAAATGTATAGATATGGTAAAATTCGGTTAAAGAATGGTTCTTGTTGAATACCTGTATCAAAATAAATTTGCTTAGTTGGGTTAGCAGTGTTGTAATCTTCTACTGCTTGTTGCACTTTTTCCAACTGGAATGAATATGCGCAACTAAAATAAAAGTCGTATTTTTTAGGGAAATTTTTTACTTTTTCCTCAGTTTTGGCAGTAGTTTCATCTACATAAATACCATAGACTGTCGTGCCTAAAAAGTACACACCAGCAACTTTTCCTGATTCAATTTGTGTAAAAAATTCCGACTGGCTGATTTCCTTTTTACTATTCCCTGTACCAGCAAAACTCAAAACTAGCACAATCACCAAAAATGCTATCAGTATAAGGGTAATAATCGAAAATCTTTTCTGTCCAGAATTGATAGGTTTTTCTTCCACTATTAATTAAGCCTCCTAATCAAGTTGTAATCATTATATTAACTAATTCACTATATTAATACTTGTCAAGTATATCATATTTCAAACAAAAAATAAAGTAAAAACGGCACATTAGTCTTTAAAATATTGTGAGAATTTGAGTATTTTGTCGTTTTTTTAGTGCTTGCCATTCAATTCAGTATTGAC
>CAVBHV010000088.1:0-3814 GCA_963595385.1 bacterium | reverse complement strand
CCTCAAAAATTTACTAGAAATTTAACATAACTAGCAAAAAATATCAATAAAAAATAAGCGTCCTACATTTACATGTGTGACACTTATTTTACTTAAATTTATTAATCTTTATGGAAAACCGAACTGCAATACTCGCACACCCACCCTTCATCAGTTTCGGTTAAAGTACCGCCACAGTTTTTACATTTATCTTTTTGCACCATTTTATTTTGAGGCGCTTGCTTATCGTTAGTTTTTAAAGTTTCTCCATCAAAAATGTAGCCTTTGATGTACTTTTTGTTGATTGCCTTTGTAATTTGTTGTTTGGTAACACTTTCGCTTAATACCAAATGTTGCGAAATTTCAGCGACAGAGGTCAAATTTTCCTCCATAACAGCATCAACCACTCTTTTTAGTGCGCGACATTCGCAATAACTAATCCAAAGCATCGGTGACCCGTAAAATCCAAACACAACACAAATTATTCCTAGCGTTAGCACAGGCCAAAGTCCTTTTGTTGCCCCTATGATAATAAGAGGAATACCAACAACTAGCGCAATAGTGCCGATACAAGCCCAAATTAATTTTAACTTTATGTCGGCAGTAATTTGATTAGAACTATTTGCCATAACTCACCTAGTCTTCTTTCTTTTCTTGCTTTTCTTGTTTTTCTTCTTCTGCTTTACGCTCAAAATAGTTTTTGTAACCTACATTGTGGTTGTCGCCTTCGTCCCATTTCTTGCCACCAGTTGCAAAAATAGTGATTACCAAACCAAATGCAACAACTATTGCAATAATAGGTAAAACCAAATTCTTTGGCAATGCGATAGCGGATACTAGACACATAATAGCGCAAATTATAAGGATTACGCCAAACCAAATTTTAGACTTTTTGATAGTGGTAATATTTTTTTGAATAAGCCCTTGAACTAGCATAATAATACCTAAACCACCACAAATAATCACACCTGCCCACGCAAGGCTAAAAAAACCAAAAGTATCAGGCAACACGATAGAAAGCAACCAAAATACGGCAGCAACTAACACCAGTAAAGCGCCCAACAACTTGTATAACATATTTCTACTCATACTCATTTTTAATTAACTCCTTTATCTCAAAATTATCCCAGCCGATACAGCACAAATTGTATCGCCATCAGCAAGTGCTATCGAAGAAAAGTGTTTATACTCACGCACCAACCCACCAATACGAATATTTATTGTATCAGTATTTTCATCGGCAGATAGAATTGTATATTTACCAGCAAGTAAATCTTTGCCGACCTTGTACTCTTTTCCTCTTTCTAGCACTTTGTCCCCTACATTTAGGGTAACTTTTGTTTCGCCTTTTTCATTCACGGCTTCGGCATTTTTTGTATAGCGCACGCCATCTTTTACAAAGATATCATCAACACGATTTTCTTTACCTTGATTTTTTCGCTTCAAAGCAGTCGCAATCCACGCAAACACAACAATTACCAATACAACCGCCACGCAAATGAGTGCAATTTCGCTCCAAGCCATATTCTCCCCTCCTTTAATTAATCACCAAAATACATAGACAAAAATACAAAGCCACCGACAATCAAAAGTCCTAGCAAAACGGTAAAAAATACTTTCCAACCAGAAACAGGTGTCTTGCCCGTAATTTTACCAGTAGAACCATTGATAAAGAAATTGTAAAGTTTTCCTTTATATTTACAATGTCCTACATAAACAGGCACAAGTACATACTTGTATTTTTGCTTTAAAATAGCCGTTTTTACATTGAGATACTCTTTAAAAGAGTAATCATATTTACTTAAAATTGCACGCTCAATATCGTTTTTCATCAACTGCTGACATTCATTCCAACATTGCTTGCCATCTTTGTTGTAAGTACTTGCGGAAAATCCGCGCAAATACTCAGTCTTGTAGGCTGGAGCATCGTTCGTTGGAAACGGCGAAATTTCCTTTATTGTAGCAGTACTCATATTTGATGAGGCTTGAATAGGATAATCATCAAAATTGACATCTTTTTCACCGCTAATATCAAAATATTTTGTTTCCGTGTGAGTTACTACTTTACCATTTACCGTACTTGTACGCGTGTAATTTTTACCTAAACGCCCTTTGTATGTGTTTTTAGTTTCCACATCAAAAGTAAACACTGGGTTATATATACCAGAAATTTTTTCAGGCGTTGCACTTTTTTTGAAATCGCGCGGTGCGTAAAATTTACGCCTTGCCCAGTTGGTAGCAATCTTACCCGCGCGCTCTTTATCTACTTTAAAAGGCACGACACCTTGTGGTTTCAGACCTGCAAGTTCCTCGGTCTTTACTACATTGCTCGTTCCGCAAAAAGGACAAGATATTGCCACTTCGTGATTATCAATTATTTCCTTTGCGCCACAAGTCTTACATTGATAAACTTCCGCATCTTGCCACACTGTTGCATTATTCAACAACTCATCAAGGTCTTTTTCAACGACTTTTTCTTCATTCTTTACATCAAAAGTGCTATTGCAATACAAACAACGCATTTTTTGCGTTTTTGCATCAAAAACAGACTCACCGCCACAATTTGGGCATTTGTATATACTGGTATCTAATTTTTCATCAGAATACAGTTTTTCCTCGGCGGTCTTTTTTGTTTGAGTAACATTTTCACTCATTACAATTTACTCCCACACTCTGGGCAGAATTTTGCACCAGATTTTACCTCAGTACCACAATTTGGACAAGTTGGTTTTAGATTTTGTCCACATTCTGGGCAGAATTTTGCATTACCTGTAATTTGCGTACCACAAGCAGGACAGAATTTGGCATTTTGCTTTGCTTGTGTGTCTTGTTGCATTTGTTGCATATTATTGGCAAACATATTACCAAGTCCCATACCCATACCGAGCCCCATACCAGCGCCCATTGTTCCGCCAGCAGTCCCAGGGTTTTTGGCAGCCTCTTTCATAGCCTCCAAAGTTTCCATTTGCGTGTAAACATCCATATTTCCGCGCATCATACCCAAACTTGTGTTTTTGTCGAGAGCCTTTTCCAACTCCTCTGGCAATGAAAAACTTTCAAACACGAATTTGCTGAGTTTTAGACCGATTTCTTTAAAGTCAGCAGACATTTTTTGTTCTACAATTTTTGACAATTCTTGCAAGTTGCCTGCTAAATCTAATACTGGAATTTTGCACTCACCGATTGCATCAGAAATACCAGAAAGCACCATACTTCTTAGATAGTCCGTGATATCAGTTGTGTCAAAACTTGTGTTCGTACCGCTAAGATTTTGCATAAACACATACGCATCATCAACCTTAAATGAGTATGAACCAAATCCTCTTATGCGTATAGCGCCGTAATCCTTGTCACGCACCAAAATTGGGTTTGCAGTCCCCCATTTTTGATTGGTAAATTGCTTTGTATTTACAAAATAAATGTCCGATTTAAATGGAGTTTCAAATCCATATTTCCACGACATTAAAGTAGTAAGGATAGGCATATTTTGTGTGTCAAGTTTGTAAAAACCTGGTAAAAACACATCTGCAAGCCTACCTTTATCTACAAAAATTGCTACTTGACTTTCTCTAACAGTCAAGCAAGACCCCTTGTTTACATGGTCCTTGTTTATTGGGTACTTCCACAAGATTAAATTGCTACTTGTATCAGTCCACTCGATATTTTTTAAAATACCCATTTTGTATCTCCTTAGTTATTATTATATAGATATAATAGCATATTTGCATCTTATTTACAACTAAATAAAATTATTTTCATAAAATTTTGAAAAGTCTATCGTTTAACTTGACATTTTTATCACTTTTTAATACAATCAATATGTAATATACCATAC
>CAVBHV010000087.1:0-3831 GCA_963595385.1 bacterium | reverse complement strand
TTCGTTTACAATTCTCGTTAGAGCCTTACGCATTTTCTTTTGCGCTTCAAGAGGCATTGCATTGATTTTACCTGAAATTCCATCGCTCATAAGTTGGTGCATTGTCTTGCCAAACATATTTGTTTCCCAAATTCCGTCTGGGTTTTGCGTTGCTTCCGATTTGAGATAATTTACCAAATCTTGCGATTGTTGCTCGCTACCGACCATAGGACTCACTTCGGTTTCCAAATCTACGCGCATAATATGCAAACTCGGTGCAGTCGCTTTTATACGCACGCCGTAACGGTTGTTGCCTTGCTTTACAATTTGCGGTTCTTCTAGTTCTAGTTCATCAAAACTAGGTTGCACTACGCCGTAACCAGTTTCATTTACCTGCGCCAAAGCGGACTTCATTTTGTCATAATGCACTTTTGCTTGCGCAAGAGAGCGAATTTGAGAGATTAAGTCAAAGTCATTGTTGATATTCATTCCACACTGCATACTCAACACTTTGTAAAAAAGGTTTTCCTTTGGCACAAGGTCGTACATAATTCGCCCTTGTCCCATTTCTACCGCACTCAAAATTAACGGTTCAAAGGCTTCGCTTTCCTCAAACATTACTGCACCTTTGTCAAACTCGCCGATTTTTGTCACATTTGCGCTCACTCTACGCAATTCGTTTGCAACCTCAGTGATTATTTCGTTTTCAAAAGGCAATGCAGTCATCCATTGAGGCATATTGATTTCTACACTCACGATAGGAAATTCTTGCAAAATTTTGTCAAAAGTGCTAGCGACATCTTCTTGATTTAATTCTTGCGCATTGATTGCAAGCACGCCAACATTGTATTTTTGTTGAAGGCTTGTCACCAACTCCTTAGTTTCTGCCGATTTTGGTTTTGCGCTGTTTACTACCACAACAAAAGGTTTGTTATGCTCTCGCAATTCGCGCACAAGGCGCTCCTCCGCTGGCACATAATTTTGTCTTGCGATTTCACCAAAACTCCCGTCCGTTGTAAGCAAAATTGCCACATTACAGTGTTCGGTAACTACGCGTTGCGTGCCTAATTCGGCAGCCTTTTCAAAAGGCATTTCTTCTTGCGACCACGGCGTTTTTACCATTCGGGCTTTACCGTCTTGAATATGCCCTTGCGCGCCCGCAACAAGATACCCAACGCAGTCAATCATTCGTACATTTGCAAGCACATTATTGCCTAAATCTACACGAACGGCAGTGGCTGGTACAAATTTGGGTTGTGTAGTCATTATAGTTGCACCATCTGCGCTTTGTGGCAATTCATCAAGAGCGCACGCGCGCAAATTTTGTTCCGATATATTGGGCAAAACAAATTGCTCCATAAATTTAGTGATAAAAGTCGATTTCCCCACGCGCACTGGACCCACAACACCAACATAAAGGTCGCCTTTTGTGCGGGTTGCAATGTCGTGATATATATCATAAGGGTTCATAAGTTCCACTCCTTTAACAGTTTACTTATCCTAATGTATGTCACCAAATTTGCTTATAGAACATTTACAAAATAAAAAAACGCACTTTATCTAGTGCGAATTTTTATCAATTATTCATTTTCAGCATCAGTTTCTAGGTAGTCTACTTCGAGAAGTTTACCGATAAAGTGGTAATATGGTGTGCTTCCATCTTCATCAGTTGCTGAATAATTTGCGTAGTGCATATAGTAGTGTTCGTTGTATTTCACAAAGTAGAAAATCATATTGTTGCCGACATCAAAGTTGTTTACAATGTCGCTCTTTGGAGTGTTTGCGCTAGGCACCATTGTGCTAGCTTCGCTATTTGCTGTTGTGTAATTTATGCTTTTTAAAGTACTGTCTGCAATGTAGTAAAGTTTGTCACCTTGAATAGATACAAGTTTGCTAATTACATCACTGCTAGCAATCTTTATAGGGGCTTCGTTTGCTTGCTTAAAGTAAGTATTTGTGCCATCGTAGTAGCAAATTGACTTTGCATACTCGCTTGCAACGAGTGTGTAACTAGAAATTTTTGAAGTGTAACTGTCGCTAGTAGATACAGGCAATGCAGAAATTTGAGTTTCGCTACTTGCGCTCAAAGTATTGTCCAAAGCATACACATATGGCGCTTGGCTAGGGTTTGCAGAGATTTCCTTTGTGTAGTACAAGTATTCACCACTTGTACCTTTTATTGAGTAAGTTGCGTTTTCCTCACTCAAAATTGTAGCAGTTTCCTTTGTATTAAGGTCAAAAGCCTTTAAAATTGTACCAGTTACGCTACTGTTTGCCTCATTTTCAAGAGTTTCGGTAAAGTAAATTTTGTTGTCGATAGTAGCCACAGTATCGGTACTATTTGTGTATTTTGGCATAGCAACGCTTGTAGCATTTTCGGTCAAAACTTTTTGCTCACGAGAGTTGCCCTTGATTGTAGTCAACACAACTTTTGTGTCATCTTTTACCAACTGATAAACTGTGTCGCCGATTTGGTACATAGTCATAGTTACTTTTGTATTTTCCGCTTTTGAGTCGTAAATAAGGTCAATTCCGCCCGAACGGTCAAGTCTAGCGCGGTAAAAGTGCAAGTATGATGACATAACTTTTAAATCACCATCTTTGAGGTGGTTTGGAGTGGTGTAGTAAATGTAGTCACCAAAAATAAATAAGTTTGAATATTCAAAACCAGCCACCTTTGGCACAATGATTTCCAAATCATTTAATTCTTGCTTTTTATCGGTCTTTTTTACGCCCTCATCATCATATTCAACATTCTTTTCAGTCACTTTGCCTTGATTGAGTTTTACACGATAAATAGCAGATTGCTCGACCTTACCATACTCGTTAGTTGTACCGACATCGCTAGTGTCTATATAACCATTTGTAAAATATAGGTAGTCGCCCTTTTGTACGGCAATACCACCGTTTCCATACACCGTGTCGGTAGTCGCTGGGTTATCACTCAACTTGCCTAGCCCGCCACAAGCAGCGAAGCCAAACACAACCACAGCAAATAAAGCTAAACACATAGTGCTTCTTTGTAAAATTTTTGAAATTTTCATCTAGTACTCCTTAAAGTTAGCGAAAGTAAGTTTGTAAAAAACACAACTTTCTATAATCTAATTTTTTAAGCATTGCTCATCACACAACAATGTTAAACTATCATATAATAACATTAATTCGAGTTTTAGTCAATTAATTCAAGGTAAATAAAAGGATTTTTTGATATGAAAAAGTTTGAAATAGATGACAATTCTAGCTTTACCCCAACTCTACCCGCAAGCGAATCTCAAAATAGCGGTTTTGACTTAAATAAAGTATTGCAAGTTTTGCAAAAATTAAACATAACGGGCTTATTTAAACCTCAAAATGTTAAAGAACCGCAAGAGCAAGTGCCTTGTATTCAGCCTGATTTAATGGCGGGACAAAACTTGCGTAAAACTGTCGATACTATGCAAGCGCATAGGCAATTTGTGGAAAATATGCGAGAAATGAAAAAGGAATAGCAATGCTATCCTTTTTTGATATATTTTTAGTCTAAAAAGTTGTGGTCGCCACTATCGGTGGCTTCATTAACCTATTCATATCCTGATTTTAAATTTAATCTAAAGCCACTGTCCTACGCATAAGTTGGTTCATAATTACTATAAGCCTTTAAAATGCCTGTCAGCGACACACACCAACTGATTGATATTACCTGTCGTTCTATTAGTCTTACCGCTCTGCCAGACTTTCCGCGTGTACCACGACGCTTCAAGTCATTGCGAGCGTTAGCGGGCTGGCATTACTCATCGTTCTACTAGACTAGTCATTCTGCCAGACTTTCCGCGTACGGAGTACGCTCCAAGGGGCAATCTAATAATATAATAA
>CAVBHV010000086.1:0-3836 GCA_963595385.1 bacterium | reverse complement strand
CTAAAATGTATCATATATTTTGTGAAAAATCAAATACATAATACAATATTTGAAATTTTGTTTAATTTTTAAAAAAGCAAATTTTTATCAATATCAATTAGAGTTTTTTTGGTAAAATTTTTTTGTGGCAACAGAAGTAGCGCCAAATTTTAATTTGATACTAGAGAAATAAAAGTTGGTTTACGGCTTGCTTTTTGGGGTATTATATGGTATAATTGCTTACATATTTTCGGAGGTTACTATGAAGTATACATTAACAAACATTGACAAAACAAAAATTGAGATTGCTTTTGAAGCAACACCTGATGAGTACGAAAGTGCTACTGAGCGCGCTTACGAGCGTACAAAAAGCAAGTACAACATTCAAGGTTTTAGAAACGGTAAAGTGCCTCGCCGTGTAATCGAGCGCAACTATGGTGAAGGCGTTTTCTTTGAAGATGCATTTGCAGATGTCGCTGACTTGGCGTTTCAAACTGCATTTAGCGAACACCCAGAAATTCGCCCATATGGCGACCCTGATTTGGAATTGACAAATTTTGTTGACAAGAAAATTTCTGGTAAAATCTTTACACTTGTTTTGCCTGAGCCAAAATTAGGTAAATATACAGGTCTTACTGTTAGCGCTATCTTAAACGAATTTGACCCTGCTATGGTTGATGAAGAATTGAAGCACGCGCAAACTCACCACACACACAGCCACCCAGTAGAAGGCAAAGTGTCTGAAAATGGTGACATTGCCGTTATCGACTTTGAGGGTAGTATTGATGGCGTTCCTTTTGAGGGAGGCAAGGCTACTGACTACGAGTTGGAGTTGGGTTCTCATTCATTTATTGACACCTTTGAGGACCAACTTATCGGACACAAGGCTGGCGACCACATTACAGTAAATGTTACATTCCCTGAAAACTACGGCGCACCTGCACTCGCTGGTAAAAAGGCTGTATTTGAATGTGATATGAAGTCTGTAAACGCAAAACACATTCCTGAAATCAATGATGAACTCGCAAAGCATGTCGCTGGTATCGACACTTTGGAGGAGTGGAAAAAAGATGTTGAGGCACAAATTCGCCACGAACTCGACCACACAAACGAAACAATCAAAGAAGATGCTATTATTGCGCAAGTTATCGACAATAGTGAAATCGAATTGCCTGCAAAATACATTGAGGAGCAATTAGATATGGTTATGCGTGACCTTACTCACCGCCTTGCTTACCAAGGTATGCGCATTGAGGACTACGCAAACTATATTGGCAAGACTGTTGCTGACCTTCGCGAGGAGCGCCGTGAAGATGCTATTCGTATCGCAAAGACAAAATCTGTATTAGAGGCAATCGTTCGTGCTGAAAATATTGATGTAACTGATGCCGAAATTGATGAGCAAATCGCTGATATGGCTAATGCATCTGGTAAAACTGTTGCAGAGTACAAGAAAAACATTGATGAGCGCCAAATTCGCTACATTGAAAGCGACATTTTAATGCGTAAATTAATGAAGTTCTTGACTGAGAACAACACCGTTGTTGCAAGTAAAGATGGCGATGGAGAGCCTAAAAAGACAGTGAAAAAGACCGCTACAAAGTCTGCAAGCACCGCAAAATCAAAGACTGCCGAAAAAGCAGAAAAGCCTGCTACAAAGACTACAAAAACTGCTACAAAATCTACTGCAACAAAAAAGACAACAAAATAGGCTAAAATTATAATTTAACGCTATTAGCGCAATTTAAAGACACAAAAATGTTTTTGAGTAACGCTAGTGGCGTTATTTTTTTTTCTTATTTTATCGAAAAATGTCGAATGATTAAAACGCCTATAAATTTAGTTTTTAATTTGCTAAAAATATGTTAAAACTAAAAGCAAAAAGGCAGGTGTATTATGTTTATTCCAACGGTTATAGATAAAACGGCAAACGGCGAGCGTTCGTTTGATATTTATTCGAGGCTTTTAGAAGATAGAATTGTATTTATTACGGGTGAAATTGATGATGCAATGGCAAATACAGTGATTGCGCAGTTGCTGTATTTGGAGAGCAAAGATACAAAGCGCGAGATTAGTCTATATATCAATTCACCAGGGGGCATATCACAGTGTGGACTGGCAATTTTGGACACAATGAGGTATCTAAAATCGCCTATTAGCACTATTTGTCTAGGGCTGTGTGCGAGTGCAGCCTCATTACTTTTGGCAGGGGGAGAAGTCGGCAAAAGATATATTTTGCCACACAGTAAAGTGATGATTCACCAGCCGTGGGGCGGGGTAAAAGGACAAATCACTGAGATTGAGATTTATTACAAAGAGGGCGTAAAGGATAGAGATAATTATGCGACACTTTTGGCGGAATTTTGCAATAAATCAAAAGAAAAAATCTTGCAAGACATTGAACGCGATAATTATATGAACGCGTTTGAAGCGATTGAGTACGGCGTGGTAGATAAAATTTTAACACCCGAACGCTTGCAAAATTTGGAAAAAACCGAATAAAATTTAGGAGTTTTTATGGAAAAAGCATTTTGTTCATTTTGTGGAAAAGCGCAAGCAAAAGTGCGTAGGTTAGTGTCTAGCCCCTCGACTGACTGCTATATTTGCGATACTTGCGTAGAAATTTGTAGAGAAATTTTAAACGAAAGTCCGTTAAATCGCAGGTCCGAGCGGTTAGCCTTGCCTACGCCTATGGAGATAAAACAGCAACTTGATGAATATATAGTAGGGCAAGACAATGCAAAGCGCGCAATGGCGGTGGCAGTATATAATCATTATAAACGCCTAAATTACAATTTGCACCGCACGACAAAACAAAAAACGGTGGAACTCGACAAAAGCAATATTTTGCTGATAGGTCCAACGGGCGTAGGAAAAACTTTGATAGCGAAAACTTTGGCGCGCATACTCAAAGTGCCTTTTGTGTGCGTAGATGCAACGACACTTACTGAGGCTGGCTATGTGGGTGATGATGTGGAAAGCGCGTTGGCCAAATTGCTCGCAAACGCAAATTACGATACCGCACAAGCGGAAATGGGTATTGTGTATATTGACGAGGTTGATAAAATCGCAAAAAAAGTGGATTCGCGCAATTTGACCCGCGATGTGTCTGGTGAGGGCGTGCAACAGTCGTTGCTAAAAATTTTGGAAGGAACGATTGTGCAAGTGGGGCAAAACTCGCGAAAATCTCCGCATCAAGACACAATCTCAATGGACACTAGCAATATTTTATTTATCTGCGGTGGTGCTTTTGTAAAACTAGAAAGCATTGTGCAAAATCGCGAAGCGCAGAAAAAAGTCGGCTTCAATCAAGAAGAAAAAGTCAACAAAAATTACAATTACAAATTTATCGACAATGTACAGCCAAACGACCTCGTGGAATTTGGCTTGATACCCGAATTTGTGGGGAGATTGCCAGTCGTGGTAGGGCTAGATAGCCTAGACAAGGCAAGTATGATAAATATCTTGACCAAGCCTAAAAATAATCTCGTGGACCAGTACAAAACATTTTTTAGACTAGATGGAATTGAACTTGATTTGCAAGAGGACGCAATCTCTGCAATCGCTCAAAAAGCGCTAGATTTGGGTATGGGCGCGCGCGGTCTGCGAACCATTATGGAGGAGGTTATGCTCGATGCAATGTACGCAAGTCCTAGCGAAAAAGATTTGGAGAAAGTGTCCATTGATGAAAATTGTATAACCGAAAAGACCGAGCCATTGTACGCCTACAAACAGCCCTCCAAACTTGCCAAATCACAAGAATAACAAAAAACCGTTAACAAAAGTTAACGATTTAAAAAATACTGTCCCGAAACTCCTTAATTGCTTGACATATGGTATATAATAATTTATAAAAG
>CAVBHV010000085.1:0-3847 GCA_963595385.1 bacterium | reverse complement strand
AATCGTCTTGCGTGCTAGCGGTACAGAATGTTTAATTCGTACACTTGTTGAAGGGCAAGATTTGGAAAAAATCGAAAAAATCAACTCAATTCTCGAAAAAGCCGTAAAAGAGTTGTAAAAATAACGCAAAAAATATTATTTTTTATGAAATTATTAAATTTTGACAAAATAAGCAATATTATGCTATTTAATACACAAGAAAAGGATAATTTAAAATGGATATAAAAGAGATATTAAATAGAATTGGATATGTGCGAAATCAGGCAAATTTATCGGCACGCGAATTAAGTTTGCGAATGGGTATGAGTCCGCAATATGTTGCTCAAATAGAAAGCGGGCGAATTGTGTTGACCGTTGAAAAGCTTTTGCAAATTTTGGAAATATGCGATTTTCCTGTTAGTAGATTTTTTAGCAGTAATATTGCTGAGTACGAAATAGACCTCGAGTTGCAACAACTTATAAACAGTCTGCCATTAAGCAAAAAGAAAAGTTTAATTGACCTTTTTAAAAAATAGATATAAATTAGAGCGCAAATTGCGCTCTTTTTTTTGTATAATTTTGCGTTTTTGAATTAAAATAACAATATGAAAGTTCAGACATTTATTGGTGGAGTTGCGATATTATTTATTGCGGGCGTAGTGGCAAAAATACTAGGCGCGATTTTCCGTATTCCACTAACTTGGGTGTTGGGTGCGGAAGGCTTGGGCGTATATCAATTAATTTACCCAGTTTTTGCACTTTTGATTGTGCTATCAAGTTCGGGTATGCCAACTGCAATTAGTAAAATGGTGGCAGAACGACAACAAAACGGCGACTCTTTAAACGCTAGAAAAATATTTCGCGTAAGTCTTGGGGTGATGAGCGTTGTTGGGCTCGTGTTTAGTGCATTGTTAGTTATCTTTGCGGGCGAGATTGCATCATTACAAGGGAATAGTCTAGGCGCGCTAGGTTATATAGGAATTGCGCCAGCAGTATTTTTTGTGAGTATTTTGAGTGCGTTTCGTGGGTATTTTCAAGGTTGTAGCAATATGACACCAACGGCACTAAGCCAAATTATTGAGCAGGGCGCAAAATTGATTTTTGGCTTGCTATTTTCATACCTTTTGATTGATAAAGGTATCGAATACGGCACTTTTGGTGCGTTGCTTGGGGTAACGGTTAGTGAAATACTTGCGGTATTTATTTTGGCTATAATTTACCTAAAAGATAAGAAAAAGCAAGATAAAACCACATTGCATAGTACATTGCATAGTATTAAATATAGCCAAATTCTGCGCGATTTGATTAAAACAGCGCTACCGATAGTGACCGCAAGCATAACTTTGCCGTTGCTTGTAATGATAGATAGTTTTATGGTGGTAAATTTGCTACTCAGTGCGGGATTTAATGAGTTGGAAGCAACTAAAATGTGGGGAATTGATAGCGGGGTGGTAAATAGCCTTATTAATATGCCGATTGCGCTTACGCTTGCGGTTGCTATCAGTATCGTGCCGAGTGTGGCGAACCTAAAAGATAAGGAAAAAGTAAGAGAAAGATTAGGGCAGGCAAATTTCTTGGTAATATTATTTTGCTTGCCGATTGTGGTTGCTTTTGTGACTACTCCGCAAAATCTAATGCAGTTTTTGTATAGTGAAAGTTTGGGTGGGCAAAATTACACAAATTTAGCCAGTAGTTTGCTGATTTGCAGTAGCCCTATTATATTGCTTGGCGCACTTTTACAAGTGCAAAATAGTAGTTTGCAAGGTCTAGGATATGGGAAAATTACTATGCTAAATATGTTGCTCGCGGGTGGGCTAAAAATTGGGCTTACATTTTTGCTTGTAACTATTCCTGAGATAAATATATTTGGTTGCGTAATATCAAGTCTTGCTTTTTATGGATTTGCGTTTTTGGCAAATCAAATTTTCATTCGCAAAAAATTAGGTTATCGCTTTTCGTTTAAACGCGCTTTGCCTAGCGTTTTGGGAAGCGTTGGGGTAGGGCTAACTTTATTAAATTTCAGTTTACTAAATATATCTATATATATAATGCTACCACTAGCGTACATAACGGCAGGTATAGTCTATATTTTTGCGTTATGGGTGTTTGGGGTAGATTTTAGCGAAATAAAACGGTTTAGATTAAGGCGAATGAAACGCGTATATACTGAATAAAAAATAATATTTTGTCTATACTTTGCTGAGGACAAAAAATGAATAAAAACGATGTAATATGCTTGCTTGCGAAGCGTACAAATTTGGGTCTCACTGATTGTAAAAACGCGGTCAATTCTATGCTGGAAATTATTACGCAGGCGGTTGAGTGTGGTGAGAATGTAGTGCTAACTGGTTTTGGTAAATTTTATGCCAAATATTACGATTTTGATAAAATAGGTAATAGATATTTAGCCAAAAACGGTGACATTGTGTCGCGTTTTGTACCTAAATTTAAGGCTAGTGAGTCACTAAAAAAGCGTTTTTTGGGTGTTTTGGGGCAAAAATAGGGCTTTTTTTGAGAAAAATTTGCAAAATTGCTTAAAATCGTTTGGAGAATACGCCAAAATATGCTATACTCCATTAAACATTACAAAAAGGAGAAAAAGTAATGAACAAACAAGAATTTATCGCAGAAGTTGCTAGCAAAGCAGGTTTTTCAAATGCTGAAACTGCTAAAATCGTGAACGCGGTTCTCGAAGTAATCCAAGAGGAAATGAAGGCAGGTAACAAAATCATTTTGACTGGTTTTGGTCAATTTGAGGCTCGCACTCGTGCCGCTCGTACTGGTGTTAACCCTGCAACTAAAGAAGCAATCAAAATTCCTGCTTGCAAAGTTCCTGCTTTCAAGGCTGGTAAGGCTCTTAAAGACGCAGTTAACGCGTAAGTTTAATTTTTAAAAGGTGGGCAAATTAGTCCGCCTTTTTTTATGGAGGTGTTTATGAAAATCGGCAATATAATACTAAAAAATCCATACTTTTTAGCGCCTATGGCGGGTTACACTGATAGCACTTTTCGCACGCTGTGTAGCGAGGCTGGAGCGGGCTTGGTCACTACCGAAATGGTGAGCGCGCGTGGCTTGATTGCGTGTTCTGGTAGCACGCAAGATTTGCTAAAAAAGCAAGATAATGAAACGACCGCCGTGCAAATTTTTGGTGATGAGCCTTGCGTTATGGCGGACTGTGTGCAGTTGTCAGAAATTGCGGACTTTGATATTATTGATATAAATATGGGTTGCCCTGTGCCAAAAGTAGTTAGCAACGGAATGGGTAGCGCCCTTATGCTCGATTTACCGCTAGCGAGTAAAATTATCACCGCTGTAAAATTACATACAAATAAACCCGTAACCGTAAAATTCCGTTTGGGGTGGGATAGCGCGAGTGAAAATTTTTTAGATTTTGCGAAAATGTGTCAAGATAGCGGTGCTGATAGCATTTGTATGCACGGTAGGACACGCGCGCAAATGTATGCAGGGTGCGCAAACTGGGACAAAATCGCACAAGTCAAGCAAGCGGTAAGTATTCCTGTTGTGGGCAATGGCGATATAAATTCAAAAGTCGATGCGCTAGCGAAAATAGAACGCTACGGCGTAGATGCAATCGCAATCGGGCGTGGCGCAATCGGTAATCCTTGGATTTTTGCTGAATTAACAAATGCCGATTTTGAGCAAGATAAACTAAAAATTATCAAAAGACACTACGAAATGATGCTTAGAGAAGCCCCAGAACAATATGTCATTCCATTTATGCGTAAGCAATTAGTTTTTTACCTAAAACACGCGGGCGTGCCTAGACAAATTCGCGCAAAATTAAGCATAGAAAACGATTATCAAGCACTCCTAAACGAACTAGACCCAATTTTTGAAAATTTAAAAT
>CAVBHV010000084.1:0-3893 GCA_963595385.1 bacterium | reverse complement strand
TTGTTAAGGGAGATGATATAGTGCCAGAGTCTTTTTTAAAATCTAGTGAATTTACAGTTAGAGCAATTAACTGTTGCTCGCAACATTTCTTTGTCACTCAAAGGCTACTTTGAGGCTGATGAGGACTTGAAAACAAGGAAGAAACAAAACGAACAACAAGTGTCAATAGTTACGGTGCCTATTTCTCAAAACATATTACAAGGAGAAATAGACATTATGAAAAACATTACACTACGCGCGGACGGTCGCTTTATGGGTCGCAAGCAGATTAACGGACAAATTGTTACAGTCTACGCTCGAACCGCGAACGAGTGCGCCACAAAATTAAAACGCGCAATCAAAGAAGCGCTAAAAAACCCAAAAACAAAAAAAGTCACTTACAAGTTGTACGACTGGTTAGAAAATTGGTATGAAACCTACAAAGCACCATTTGTAAAATTTAAAAGCGCACAGAATATACAAAACATTATTCGTGAAATCAAAAACAATTTTGCAAATAGCAACTTAAACGATATAACAACGAACGAGTTGCAAAAATTTCTAAATCAATATCAGGTGAGTCGTAAAAAAGAATTTATCGAACTGTACTTTAATGCATCACTACAAAAAGCGGAAGATTTAAACTTGTTAAATAAAAATCCGTTTAAAGCAGTGGTAAAGGCAACTCGATTAAAGAACACAAGAAAGCCATTCACGCTACACGAACAAGAATTAATTTTACAAGCAATTAAAGGTACGGAGATAGAAGCGGTAATTTTGTTTTATCTTTGTACGGGCATTCGTAAAAATGAAATCGCAACATTCAAGATTGATGAAGATATAGACACAAAACACAATCTCATAAAAATTCTTAGTGAGAAAAAACGCAACAACAAAGAAAATTATAGATTAATTGATGTTACGCCAGCGCTGATTCAACTAATACAATCAAAAAAAGAACAATTCAATCGCAAAACAGATTGGATTTATAGACAGTTTAAAGACATTTTGGAAAAATTAAATATAAAAGGCGGACTTCACAGCCTACGACACACATTTGCGACCAATCAGTTTTACCTTGGCACGCCAGCAAAGCATGTGCAAGGGTGGTTAGGGCACGAAACTGTTGAGTTAACCCAAAATATTTACACACATATTGACCGAACAATTACCAAAAACGATATAATTAAATTATACAATAATTTATACTATCAAATTTGACACAGTTTTGACACAGTTTTTTAAACATAAACAAGCGCCAAAAACAAAAAACTCAAAGCCGAACGAATTTTCGTAAAACTTTGAGTTCTTGGCTTAGTTAAGCCATTTTTCATTGGTGCCGAGAGAGGGACTCGAACCCTCATGGGATTGCTCCCGGCAGATTTTGAGTCTACAAAAAAGCCCTTGAAATAGGCACTTTTGACTATTTGACACAGTTTTGACACAGTTTTTTTATAAAAGATGCATTGATTTTGTGCATTTTTTATTTTTAGTTGTTTTATTTTGCATTTAGTTGTTTTTAGTTGTTTTTAGTTGTTTTATGTTGTACCACATTGTACCGAGTTGTACTTTTAGTTGTTTTTTTTTAAAAATTTTTTGCAAGATAGTTGTTTTTAGTTGTTTTTTAATTGTTTTAGTTGTTTTAGGTTGTTTTTCATTTTTGCGAAAAATTTTAGTTTAGGGGTTGACAAATTTTAAATTGTATGATAGTATATTAGTCATAAGAGCGATTAACTCGGCATCATTAGACGCCTGGGTTCCCACAGACTTGGGTATTGCGCAAGCAATCACCGTGGCGCTCTTTTTTTTTATTTTTTTGAGTACTTTACTTTTTCTTCTGGCAGTGTATTTAATAATTCTTTAATTTGTTGTTTACTTTCTAGTGGTATGCGATAGGCGGAATTTTTCTCACCCAGAGAAGAACGCTTACCGATAAATTTTTTTGGATAGATATAACTTGGGCTTTTATCATTCTTGTCAATATTTTTTTCACTATCAAGTGGAATAGTTATAAACGATTTTCCATTTATTGTTACAACTTTGTGATGTGTAAAAGTAAGATAAGCGATATCATCATTTGAAAACTTTTGATAAAACGCTGGGTGATTTTTATGTGGATAATAACGAGTATTTGCAAAACCATACTTTTTGTTTCGTTTTCTTTTTTTAGGTTTTGGTGTGCGTGTCTTGCCAACATAAGTTAGATTTTT
This sequence comes from bacterium, assembly GCA_963595385.1. Classification (GTDB taxonomy): domain Bacteria; phylum Bacillota; class Clostridia; order Christensenellales; family UBA1242; genus UBA7867. The sequence goes on along the minus strand of CAVBHV010000084.1, from coordinate 1,704 downwards.
ATTGTTACTCATTTGCTTTTTCCTCGCTTTCTTCTTTCGTTTCGGTTGTTATTTCCGCTTTTGGCTTTTCTGCCGTTTGTTCTTCTTGGCGCTGTTCTGGCGCTTTTTTGTTTTTCTTTTTGCGGGTGTCTAGCATTGTTGTTAGCAGGTTGTACATCTCTTCGAGTTGGTCTAGTTTTTCGCTCAGGTTGCTTACGCGCCCCATTTTTTGTTTGAGGGACATTTCGGTTGTTGCTTCGCGCGCGGTTTCGCGGTTGATACAGTCCACGATTAACAGCATATCGTTATGTATGTGTTCTAGATACTTTTCGAGTTCGGGTGTACTCATATCGATTGAGTTAAATTCTTTGCGCTTTTCTGCAAGTGCTTGCGCTTCTTGCATTCGTTGTACTTCGAGTGCAAAGTCTGGTTCGTTATCTAGAAAATACTGCACGGTTTTTTCCGCTTCTTTGTTTTCTTCTTTGTATAAATACTCAACTATCTGCGCGTAACGGGCTTGCATATACTTGCGCACGCGTTTTGCTAGTTCGTTTTTTTGTTTATTCTTCATTTTGTTTGTTCTCCTTTTTTCGGTTGCCGTTAGTATCGAATAAGTCATCGTATTCTTTCTTGTACGCGCGGGTATTATCTGCGAATATATCTGCGTGTGAATATCGAATCCACCATTCGAGGTTCGAGTACGAAAAACGAGTGGCGAAGCGCTGATACTTAAACTGTACAGACTCATTGATTCCATATCTAGTGAAATAATACTGCGTAGGCAAACTAAAATAGGCTGGTAGCAGAGATTTTAAGAACAAAATCATTTTTTGCTTAAAGTGTAAGCATTTTCGGTACTCGGGTATTAAATTTGTGGTTAGCAGTGCAGGGAGTATCGCAAGTAAAAAGTTGCGCAACGCGCGCAAGAATTTGCCGAACGGCAACAAGGTAACCACCGTTTGCAAACAGTGTACGATTACATAACCATTTTCTCGAATACCTACAAAAATATCTTGCCCGTCTTGCTCCGTTCCTAAAATCCAGCCGTTAGTGTAGTGGCGGTTCTTTTTTGTGTTTTCCTTGATGTCTTTTTTCTGCTCTTTGGTGTAGTCATCATTGTTGTTATACACATCTTTGCCGTAAGTGCTGGACACTTCATCTATACAAAAAATTGCTTGCTCAACTGCTTTTTTTCGCATTTCGAAATAAGGTCTTAATTCTTGCTCGCGCGCGCCTGTTTCGCTGTCCACAAAAGAAGTATTTGCGTAAATTGGCAACAAGTTTTTGCTTTCGAGTTGTCGCTCGGTTTCGAGTGTTTCGGGCGAAGTGTACTTATACGCGCGCTTGTGTTTTTTGATGTTTTCCTTGCGCTTTTCATACAAAAAATGTGCAAGCAAGTTCATCATCTTAGACTTGCCTTTTCCTTTGTCTCCCATAAAAATGATAGTACGATTATCTGCAATTTGATTTAAAATCGGGTTATCTGGCGATACTTCGCAGTACTTCCATTTGCGTGTCTCGTCACGCTTGCGGGCGCGTCTTTCTTTGCGTGCATCGTAGCCAGTTTTCCACCAGAACGCAAACAGTCTGGAACAAATTTGCACCAGCAAAAAGCCAGCGAGGGCAATGATTATACAAGTTAGTATTTTGTCCAAAATTTCACCTCAGTGCGCCGAATTTTATATATACTTTGTATATATAAATATTTTTTGCGCAACTTTTTTC
>CAVBHV010000083.1:0-3932 GCA_963595385.1 bacterium | reverse complement strand
ATTTCGTATGCTATACTAAACAATTTTGCTATAAAATTACTAATTTGCAAAAAATCAAAACTAGTTTATTCATTTAAAATTAGCAAAATTTCTGTGTTTTTTAGGTCGTAAATAGTCGATTTTTGTAGAAAAATAGCGAAAAATAGCGAATTTTTTTCCAAAATTTGGAAAAAACGGCGAAATTCGCTTGCTTTTTCTTATATATAGGATTACACTAAAAGAAAAATGAGGAAATGATTTTAGGTGCATAGATATGTTTAAAATTGTTTCAAAATTGAGCAAGATTATTTCAGCGGTTGGTGCTGTTATTCTTACTCTTTTATTTTTAAATTTTACTTTAAAGTCCAACACAGAAAGTTTTGCGAGTGATGAATACACGATTAACACTGCGCAAGATTTGTATGATTTAGCAAATTATGTAAACAACGGCAATAATTTTTACTTAACGCAAGTAAATTTAATGCAAGATATAGACTTAAATTTTGCGGAATGGCAAGCAATCGGTATTACAAAAGCAAAATGTTTTGCGGGTTCTTTTAATGGTAACGGGCATAAAATCTCAGGGTTGTTGCTTGATAGCAGTGGAAATACAGGACTATTTGGTGTATTGTGTGGAAAAGTGGAAAACTTAGTACTTGAAACAGAAATTGTATTGCGCGATTTTGGCGAAACCGCTAAAATCGGTGGCATCGCGGGGAATTTGATAGGCAAACTTATAGATGGCACAAATATCTATGGGAGTATTACAAATTGTGCCATATATGTGGAAGTTGTGGTTGAGGCGGAAAATTCAAAGACTTCACAAGTTGGTGGAGTGGTTGGCATATATTCGAGCAACACTTGTCTAGCGGATTGCGCGGTTTATATACAAAATGATTACGACTTTACGCAAAGCGGTATGGACTTTGGATTGCTGGCTGGGAAAAGTGGAATTTCTGCTACCGATTGTGTGGTATATGGTAATAAAAACTTCATATCTATTCAAAATGATAATGAAAATATAAATTCTAGCGAACTGGATTTAGGTGAAAATTGGGCATTTTGCGAGAGTTGCGAGCAAATGTATCTAAAAATTGATACCTTGCACTTGCACCAAAACGATACAAAAATTATTACCCCAGAGTTGGCAAAAACTACTTACGAATATACGCAAAAGCCTTTGGAATTATCGCTAAAACCTATCACAAAACTCAACGAAAATGATGATATTTCGTACAAAATTGAGATAATTTCGCAAAATTTAGGCGAAAATATAGCAAAAATTAGTCTTTTTGGTGCCGACAAAGATAAATACATATTATCTACCGACACGGTTAAATTTACTGTGATTGCTAAAAAAGTATATATAGATATAAAAGCAAATTCCAGTATGTACGGCGAACCGCTAAACGATATTGAATATACACAAAGCGTTGATGAAAATTTGCAAATTGAATTTGGTTTGTTTCGGCAAAATAAGCAAGTTGAGACATTTGATGCGGGCGAATATGATATAAAAGTTGCTACTTATAACGAAAACTATAAACTCGTGGTAGCGGAGGCAAAATACACAATTTTACCGCGTGAAATTGAACCAAAAACGAGTGATTTTACTTGCAATTACTCTCAACCATTTGATTTTGCTAGTGTAGAACTTGAAAATGTCCTAGATTGCGATAAAAATGCATTATACTGCATAAATTACGATACTTTGCCGCAAAATAGAGGTACATACCCGCTAAAAATTGCGATTAGTGGAGATAGAAGTAATAACTATTTATTGATAAAAAACGAGATAAATTTAACAATTCTACCTAAAAATATAGAGGTGCTTTGGCAAGAAAGTGCTTTTACCTTTAACAACGAATTTCAATACCCATTAGCAACGATAAACGAAAACGAAATAGCGGATAATATAGAGTTTGCCTACTCCAAATATGGCAAATTTGCTGGCGAAAATAGAGTGGTTGTAAAGAGCGAAAATGAAAATTACAATATCACAAATTACGAAAAAACTTACACAATTTTGCCTTTACCTATCGAGGTAATTTGGATAAATACTACGCATATTTTTGACAATCAGCCGTTTTATCCACAATTTGAAATAAAATTAGATTTTGAATATCAAATCAATATTATTACAAGTTCAAGTCAAAGTGGGGTAGGTGAATATACAGCGACACTCAATGCGCTGGACGCAAATATTTTGTTACGCAACAATACTACTCAATTTACAATCACGCCATACGCGATTAATGTAGTTTGGACAAAAACCGAATTTACTTTTGACAATTTACCGCACGCACCAGAGTTTACTTTCGAGCCTTTGTCTTTTGAATATGACTTAAAATTAAGCAACTCCTTACCGCAAATTAACGCGGGCGAATATACTGGCATAGTTGATATAAATGACAAAAATTTCACAATTTTTAATGCAAAAACACAATTTTTTATCAAAAAATACAATTTTTCATTGATTTGGAGCAAAAATTCATTCATTTTTGATAGTACTATGCAATGTCCAACCGTGCAAAATAATTTGCCATTTGAGTATAATTTATCTATTAATTTTACACCCGCGCAAAGCGAAGTAGGAAAGCACGCGATAGAAGCTAGCACCAAAGATACTAACATTAATTTACTAAATGAAATAGTCGAATACGAAATTTTGCCATATGTTTGCGAATTGTGTTGGAGTGATACTGCTAGCACATTTAATAACACAGGTTTCAATCCAACTTGCAGTTTTGAGTTGCCATTTGTATATGATTTAAAGATAAACTTATCCGCACCTCAAACCAACACAGGGCAATACACTTGCACTGCAACCACAATGGACAAAAATATCAAACTCGCAAACGCCAGCACTTTGTTTACTATTAAACCAAAAACTGTTAGGCTAGTGTGGACAAATACTTATGTTTGCTATACTGGATATCTACAAACCCCGACTTACTCCTACGATATTTTAGATTATAATTTTCCTATTGAGATTACCGGTGCGCAAGAAAATGTCGGCGTATATACGGTGACCGCCACCACTATCGACACAAATATAAAAATTGATAATTATATGACCAAATTTGAAATATACAATCTTGTTTGCGAAGTGTTTTGGGGTGAAAAAGAGTTTGTTTATAACGGAAGTAAATTCTGTCCAACGCCAACTCTAAATTTGGCTGATAATATAAATAAAGCAAAAATTGCGCTCAAAACAAGAGGTGCATCTAGCAGTATAGGTAGCCACACGGCGGTAGCATATACGGATAATAAAAATGTCAAATTATACAACATTGCGTGCAGTTATCAAATACTGGAAAATTCCGCTTATTTTGTTTCGCAAGAAGATGAATTAAATGTGCGTGTTAGTGGCGAATTTGTGGGCGATGTAAATATTGATTTAACTACGATTGATAAGAAAAATATTGTACCGCGCAACTGGGAAATTTTGTGTGCAATAAAACTTGAAAACCATATAGAAAATATCGAAAATGCACAAAAATTACTAAAAAATGCACAAAAAACGCTTATTTTTGAAGATTTTTCAGCAAATTTGGTAGATTTGAGTGATGCAAACAATAAAAGCATAGAGTACAATTTCAACATAAATTACTCCATAATTGTAGGCGTAAGCAACCTAAAATTATACCTAATCATAGACGATAATTTTAACGAAATTGACTACAATATTAGCAACAAAAATTTATATTTTACCACAAACGATTTGGGTGTACTTTGCATAGTAAATGAAAAGCCTGATACATTTGTGTCGGACTTGATTAGGTCTATTGTAGGGGCTATTATCGTAGTGTGCGCGGGAGCATTTATCACAATCAAACACTTGCAAGAAAAACAACAAATTGTGTTTAAAAAAGTAGAACCGAAAACCGCAAAAAATGAAAACGAAAAAACCAAAGTCAAAAAGCAATCAAAAAAACAAAATAACAAAGAGG
>CAVBHV010000082.1:0-3986 GCA_963595385.1 bacterium | reverse complement strand
TTATAATAGTAACTGGATTTACACTTACATGGAAAAACGGAGGTAAAAAATGGAAAATTTACAGTCAAGAATAGAAAAATTTAAACAAAAATTTAATGATACCTCTGATTTTGGTTATCGTGAAATTACCACCAAAGGCGGGCTGAATTTAGCAATTATTTACATAGAAAATATCATAGACAAGGCTTTACTCGTAGGCAGTGTTATATTACCTTTGCAAAATATCGAACTCAAAGAAAATGAAGATGTTTTTGAAAAAGCCAAAGAGCAAGTGATTGCGTATAGCAAGGTAAGCGAACCTGAGGATGAAAAAACATTATTAGACAATATTTTGAATGGTTTTTGTGCAGTTATTTTTGAAAATTGCGAAAAAGTGCTAGTCGTTGAGTGTGCCAAATGGATTGTGCGCACACCAGCAGAACCACCTTTGAGTGCGGTTGTAGAGGGCCCGCGCGAAGGCTTCGTAGAAGATTTTATCACAAATATTACTATGCTACGGAAACGCATAAAATCAAACAATTTAATTGTTGACCAAATGCAAATAGGCGATGAAACAAACACGCAAATTCGTATTCTTTATCTAAAAGATGTAGCCGACCCGCAAGTGGTCAAAAAAATCAAACTCAAACTCAGCCGAATAAACATTGATGGAATTATTGATTCGCAATACTTGACCGAATTTTTGGCAACCAGCAAACATTCAATTTTTAAGCAAGTAGGAAAAGCGGAAAAGCCTGATATAGTTGCTTCAAAAATTTTGGAGGGAAGAGTCGCAATTATTGTTGATGGTTCCCCGATTGTGCTTACCCTTCCTTATATATTATTAGAGGACATACAATCAAGCAATGACTACTACTCTACTCCAGCGCGGGCGACTTTTTTGCGCGTATTGCGGTTAACCGCTGGTTTAATTGCAATTTTGCTACCTGGGTTATATATCGCCCTACTCACTCACCACGCAAAGACCATACCCATAAAATTATTGATTACGATTTCAAATTCCATTCAAGGTATCCCACTACCTCCGCTTTTGGAAGTCTTGTTCGTGATATTTCTATTTGAAATGCTATATGAAGCAAGTTTGCGTATGCCACGGTATATGGGACTAGCGTTATCGGTAGTCGGCGCATTGATTTTGGGTGATACCGCTGTAAAAGCAGGACTTGTAAGTCCTCCCTCTGTATTGATTGTAGCGATTACTGGCGTAATGAGTTACACACTCCCCGACCAAAGCACACAAATTTCGATTTTGCGCATAATCTTTACCGTTTTGGGTGGTTTTATGGGAATATTTGGCATCATCGTTGGATTGATTTTTATTATAGGATACTTAGCGAATATGGACAGTTACGGTGCGCCATATTTAGCCCCTTATGCACCACACATTCAGTCCGACCTAAAAGATGGCTTACGGCGAAAAGGCTATCCGCAAATGACCGAACGCCCTAAAAGCATACCAAATATAAACAAAAGGAGGCAAAACGATGAAGGAACTAACGAGTAGGCAATTTGTAATAATAGCAATTTTTGTGATACTTACCTCCAAATTTGTGACAATGCCTTCGATAATTTTTGCCTCCGCAAGCACCGATTCAATTTTTAGCATATTACTAGGACTGCTAGTCGAATTATTGCTAATTTTCCTAATTACCATTGTGATAAAGCGAAATCAAGACACAAATTTATTTAATCTACTCAAACAAAAATTTACCATAGTTGGCGCTCTTTTCATAATGCTAATTTTATTTAGTTATGCAACAGTAAGGCTGATGTATTGCTATCAAGAATTGTTTTCATTCTTTACCGAACTACTTTATGATGAATTTCCACCGCTATTTTTTGCAATTCCTACATTTTTTGTTACTGGCTATATTGCTTACAAAGGCGCACGCAGTCTAGGTAGAACTTTTGAAATTTTGCTTCCGTTTATAATTGTAGGCACAATCATTGCGCTGATAAGCAATATTGATTTTCTTAGTTTTGATACAAATTTACCTTATTTTGAACAGGGACTAACCCCTATGCTAGATGGCTTTTTAAGGAGCGGGTTTTATTTTGGCAATTCGCTAGTATTGCTATTTTTTGTAGGCAAGGTGAAAATCGTTGAGCCTCAAAAATTTGTCAAAAATACAATGATTGCACTAAATATCACGGCTGGCATAATTTTGATTGCGTGCTTTTTGTTTTATGATGTTTTTGGAATGTCAATGCAATACACAATTTTCGCCCTCACCGAATACTCGCAATACGACCCGTTTATTCTGGAACTACAACGGCTGGTATGGCTGAGTGCGATTGTAGATATAACCAAACTTTTTTGCTCGACCGCAGTTTTTGTGTATTGTCTTGGGCAAGCAGGCAAACAAGTCTTTAACTCCAAGACAACCCTATCCCCTATTATGATTTCCTTTTTAATTATATATAGTATAGCAACAATCTTGCATTATGATTTGGAAGAAATGTTTATGCTCGTGCGCAACTATTTTTCGTTTATCACAATAGGCATAATCGCGCTTAGTTTGATAATTTGTATAATTTTAAGTATCAAAAGGAGAAAAAATGAGCAAAAATTTATTCAATAAGATTGTTTTGTTTGCAGTTGTCTTTTTCCTTGCGATACTAGCACCTAGTGCTGTAAACACCCCTAGTCAAACCGATGTGCGCACAATTTGCACAGGACTTGCAATCGACAAAGCAGAAACAGAAGGCAAAGTACAAATTTCTGCACAAATTCTGATACCTGAGGCGGGCGGACAATACAAACAAAGTCTAGCAATAATATCTCACGATGGCAACGATTTTTCAGATGCGGTCGAGCAAATGTCATTTCAAGTCGGCAAGCGTATGCGTTTTGCACACTGCTGTTACATAATCATTAGCAAAGATGTGAGCGAAGAAAATATCATTCCGCAACTTGATTATCTAATGCGTGGAAACAATATTGGCAATAATACCCTACTCATTCACACCGATGAAAAAGCAAAAGATTTGTTACAACTAACCTCCAATATCAACAACAATGAAGTAGATAATTTGCAAATAATCGCAAAATTTAACGAAAAATTTTTGTTTTCAGGTGGTGCAAATTTAAAAAGTTTCTTTGCGGATTACCTATCTCCTCATCACACAAGCTTTATGGCAAATATAAAAATGAAAGAAGAGCAAACTGGCGAAAGTGGTGGTAGCGGAGAAAGTGGAAGCAGTGGCACCAGTGGAAGTAGCGAGCAAGAGCAAAGTGGTTCGAGCGCTACATACCTATCGGACAAAGTTACTACCGAAGGCGAAGTCGCGATTTTTTACAAAGGCAAACTTGCTTGTGTGCTAAAAAATGAACAACGCAAACAATTTAACTGGTTAGACAGCACTGTAACTGGGTCAATTATTCAATTAGATAATGTAAGCGACAAATATTATACAAATGCACAAGTGAGTTTCGCTGTTATGCAACGGTCGTTAAAATTTGATTATTCAATCGAAAATAACACACCTATCATTCGCGTAAAATATAATTTAGGTTTGCGACCTGAAATTATACTCCAACAAGACGGAACAGTACTACCAGTTTACAATGACTATATAACTGATAATGTAAAAGATATGATTTCTGCATATATTCAAAATTCAGTAAATAGCGCAATGCAAATTCAAAAGCAATATGGTTTTGATGTATTCAATTTCTACAAGGCGTTTAATATAAATTGTCACAAAGAATGGAAAAAATATCTCGACAACCTAGACAACAAAGATAACTATATGCAAAATATTGAAGTGTTTACTGAGGTCAACTGCTACAATTCAATATAATTTTATAATACTATGCAACATACTATGCAATGTATTATGCATTGCATAGTATATAGGTTTTATGCGGTTTTTGCGTGATTTTGTTTGAAAATTTATATTATAAATACAGAGTACAAAAATATACCTTTCCGCACCAATTAATACTATAAAAACTTTTTATAATTTGAAATAATAAAAAAATA
>CAVBHV010000081.1:0-4022 GCA_963595385.1 bacterium | reverse complement strand
GGGTCTAGGTTTGTGCTTACGATTGTTGCAAGGTTGTTTCGTTGTCTTTCGTTAATCAAGGTAAACAAATTTGTTAAAGTTGAGTCGTGAAAAAGAGGCTCAGTCCCAAGGTCATCAATTATCAATAATTCACTCTCAAAAAGAGGGGAAAGTATGGTGTCACGGTCGCTATAACTTGCGCTATATGCTTTTACCATAGTTGAACAAACCTCATATGCTGTTATGAAAACGACATAATGCAATTTTCTCAATAATTCGTTTGCTATACATTCTAACAAAAAAGTTTTACCTGTTCCAACTTCTCCAAACAGCAATAAATTTTTTCGTTCAATATTTGGAAATTCATTGCAATATTTATGTGCAAATTTATAAATTTTACTTAATTGTGGGTTTACTTCTAAGATTTTGTTATCGCAGTGACTAAAATTGAATTGCAAAACATTGTTGATACTACTTTGCGTAATCAAGGCATCACGCACTCTTTTGGTTAAACAATCGCACATTTTGTTGCCTATATAACCGGTATCATTACAGTGAGTGCAATTTGGAAGAAATTTTAATTCATCAATAAGGAAATTGTTTAATTTTAAAACTTTGATTGCTTTTGTGTTTAATTGTTCAATCTTTTTTGTAATATTGCTGGCCTCTGGTGAAGAAGTAGGGAGTTTGCCGAGTTCAAGAGTTAATTTTCTAATTTCATCATCAAGCGTCCTATATTCAGGGATTTGTCTAGCAGAAAGTTTTGCGTTTTCTCTTGCCATTTCATTAGCAACGCGTATTTGGTCTATTTTTTTTAATTCCTGCTGTATGATTTGGTTTTTATTCATAATTAAACCTCCATTTCGTTGAATGTGTCAAAAATAGCATCATTTTCTTCTTTGGTATATTTTCGAGAATTGATTTTGGTTGTGTTATTTGATTTTGAAATGATTTTGTAATTTTCACTATTCAATTTGGCTTGTTCTAGCGTATAGATACCTTGTGTATGCCAGTCAGCAAGAATGGTATTTAAATACGAAATGTTAGCACCGCGCGCTTTTGCAAGCGAAATGGCATAGTCAATAATTTCATTATTAAAAGCCCAAGAAATAGTCCAGCGTTGCCAAAATTCAATGTCAAACGAGGTAACATTGCGCACAATTCCCAAACTTTTAAGCATTTGTTCAATTTTTGATTTTGTGATGTCAGTATTTTGCAAAAATTGAGTGTATGCTTCGTTTGATACAATACCTTTTGAGTATAAATCGATTATTGTTTCATTCAATCCATTTAGCGTGCGTTTCCCGTTTAGGTAGTTGCTTTGAGCAATTTTTAGCAAAGTTTCTGCACAGTATCCCCAGTTCAACCAAGGGGTAATATATGTTTCGACTTGATTTGTTACATCTTCATAATACAAGCCCAAAGTGCGGTTTATGTCGCGGGCAAGCGAGTAAATTTCATCACGGTGTTTTTCGTAATCGGCAATTTCCTTTGCGGAAGTTAAATGTAATTCGTAATATTTCTGTAACTTTTTGTCCAATTTTTCAAAATTTGCCTTGCCGGCTTTTTTGATAGATTTTGCTACGAAAATAATGCAATCATCTGTAAATCCAAAATCATCTTTCCATTTTAGATAGAATTGATGCTCATCAAGCGAAGTTTTTTTGGTAGAACCAAGAGCCTTTAAGATAGCGACTACTGCCTGACTTGCGGTACTGCATTGCTCCAAACGCTTTTCCACTTGTTCGGGGGTGATACAACCTGCACTAGCCCAGTCGCGCGCAACAGTCATAATATAGCGGTAGCCAACATTTGCGCCTTTATTTTGTACACAATATTTGATAATCATCAGCAATGCCTCTGGACTAATTTTCCTACCATCAGGCAAAGAATACCCCTCCATAAGTGTATAATATTCTTCGTACTCGTTTGGTGTAATCATTCTCTCTTTGAGTAAATTTTGCGCTTCCACATTGAAACGCGCGTATTTATCTTTGTCATATTTTCTGTTGCTACTACCAATGTTGCGAATAGGTAGATACTGCACTTGAAAAGGCTCTTGCGAAACAATGCGCACGATGCCTTGCTCTTGCCAGTATTCAAAACTATCTACAATTTCCTCCACAGAATAGCCCAAATTTTCCGCAAAGCGTTGCAATTCAATATTGTCATTTTGCTCGCACACATAAAGTCCATAGAGATAGATTGTGCAGTGCTTTGGTGGGGTAGTAATCAAAAATCTAGTAAAAAAAAGATTGTCAATTATCGTATATGATTTTGCTAGATATTCAGTAGAAAATTTACAAAAAGCCATACAAAAACTCCTTTGTATTAGTTTAGCAAAATTTGTCTAAAAACGCAAGCCCTAATGCTCAAAAATAATCGTTAATTTAGGTGATACTTTGGTTATATTGCGAATTTCAGCGCGCATATAATATCCAAAAAACGAAGGTGAATTAATGAAAAAATTTTATAGTTTTGCTATTTTTTGCGCGTGCTTTGCGGTTTTTGTGTTTGTGGGCTGTGGCGAAGTAGATTTTTTGGCTGATGCAAGCAAAAATGTCAATGAGTACAAAATTTGTGCTACACTAGACTATGAAAATAAAACACTCAATGCAACTCAAAATATTAGGTATGTAAATAAATCGAATAGCGATTTGCACGAAATCAAATTTCATTTATATCCAAATGCCTTTCGTGAAGATGCTACTACTTACAAAGCAACAAATGAAACTCAAAGCGCAAGAGCTTATCCAAATGGCTTTTCGGCAGGCAGTATTACAATTTTTAGTGTAAAGCAAGGTGGAAAAGATACTGATTTTGCTATTTCTGGTGAAGATAAAAATTTGCTTTCTGTTCCACTTGATAGTGTATTGAAGTCGGGTGGAGTCGCTGAAATTGAAATTGCATTTAATTTAATCATTCCAAATTGTAATCATCGTTTTGGTTATGGGGAAAATACCTTAAATTTGGGCAACTGGTATCCTATTGCTTGTGTTTTTGAAAATAATCAATTTGTGACTGATGGGTATTCTCCAAATGGTGACCCGTTTTATAGTGATATTTCAAATTATAGTGTGAAAATAGAGTATGCATCAAAATTAAAAGTTGCCAGCACTGGTGATATTATAGATGAAGTACAAAATGGTGACAAAACGACAACAACTGCTAGTGCGAAGGCTGTGAGAGATTTTGCGCTTGTATTTAGTGAAAAATTTAATGTAAAAACTGCACAAGCGGGAATGACAACTGTAAATTATTTCTACTACAATGATGAAACGCCCGAGCATCACTTGCAAACCTCTGTTGATGCGGTCAATACTTTTAACGAAATGATAGGCGTTTATCCATATGATGTGTTAAATGTGGTAAAAGCAAACTTTATGCAGGGTGGTATGGAATATCCAAATCTAGTCTATATTTCGGATAGCGTTGATGTGGAGAGCGAGTACAATAATGTAATAATTCACGAAATCGCGCACCAGTGGTGGTATGGAGTAGTCGGAAATAATGAGTGCGAGTACGCTTGGATTGATGAGGGACTTGCGGAATATTCAACTGCACTGTTTTACGACTTAAACCCGCAATATGGCAAGACCAGTGAAGAAGTGTTTAATTCTGCATTAAGTTCGTATTTGTTGTTTTGTGATGTGTATAATGAGGTTTACGATAATTTGGATACTAGTATGAATAGAAATATTCACAAATTCAACACGGAAACGGAATATGTATATCTTACTTATGTAAAAGGCGTATTGATGTTTGATAGTATAGCGGAAATTATAGGCGATAACAAAATGAAAAAAGTCTTGCAAAATTTTTATGTAGAAAATGCAATGAAAAACGCTACTCCTAGTGATTTAATCAAATCTTTTGAAAGCGTTACGCACAAAAAACTGGCGGGCTATATTATGTCGTGGTTAGACGGAAGTGTAGTTTTTGAGGAGTTGAGATAGGCGTATTTAAGAGAATTAAACAACCTAATTGAATTTGAAATTTAAATTCTATATCAAAAACACAAAAAATTTACAAAATCTACTTGA
>CAVBHV010000080.1:0-4056 GCA_963595385.1 bacterium | reverse complement strand
TGCTTTCCCCTTAAATCTTTTTTATTATTATATCAAATTTTATGAAATTATCAAATTCATTTGCTATAAATTTTTAAAAAATTTTTGCTAATTCGCTAAAATTTGCCGTAATTTTTAGTGTTTTTATCTAAGGTTTGCGCATAAATTAAACTATCAAACAACAAAAAAGGAGATACAATGCAAAAATTTACTGAAATTATAGGCGCAAGAGTGATTTCTGCACACAACTGCGAATACTTAGGCACAGTCATAAATATGCAAATGAACACACTCAATACGCAAATTAAACATTTGATTTTGTCTGGGGCTGATGATGAAACCACCTATATCTTGCCTACAAATCGCATTTTTGCTATCGATAATGCAATTATTGTGCGCAACAAGACTGCATTAAGCGTAACAAGTGTTGCGCAAGTGCCAAATATTATGAATAGCAGTGCAATTTCGCTAAGCGGAAAAGACTGCGGGCGCATAGTCGATATGGAACTTGACGAAAAATTGCGAATTGCTAAAATTTTAACCAACAAAAATGAAATTGAGCCTAAAAACATAATCGGCTTTAACAATGGAATTGCTCTTGTTAATGATACCGCCAAAAAATACACAAATGGTTCTTTTGCCCCTCATCACATAACACACACCCACAATAATGCAGAAGAAATTACTGTAAATGCACTAAATCAAGATGAACAAAATCTTGTAGCCACTCCCCGCACAATTATCGCTAGACTACCCAAAAACTTTAAAGCTCCAAATTGAAAAATTAAAATAGTTTACAACAGCAAAACTATGCGCAAAAACTAAAAAACGAAGTTAATCACAAACTCCGTTTTTTCTATAATATAAAGTTTAATAATAAAAGTTATAAAATCTCAACTCTATTATTATTAAACGCTAAGACTAGTTTTTGCCTTTACTTTTTAATTTGCGTTTATGCTTTGAATGTTTCTTTTTAGTTTGATTTTTCTGCGCCTTGTTTTCCCGCTTTTCTACTTTTAGCGCTTGTTTTTCTTGCTTGATTTCTTGTCTTTTTTCTTCTTTTTCCTCACGAATTTCTTGTCGTTGCTCCAATTTTTCGTGGCGTTTTTGGTCGCGCTTAATTTTTGCTTTTATATTTGTTTCGCGTTCTTTACCTATAATCAATCTCTCAATATTTGAGCGGTGCGCAAACCAAGTAAGCGCAAAAATAGCGAATGTTAGCAAACTGATTGCTAGATTTGGCTCGGGTAAAAATACATTTTGCCACACAACCGCCACAGTCACCAAAATTAGAGAAGCAAGAGATACATACTTAACAAACCACACAAGCGCAAAACAAATAACAAAAGTCACTAGCATTACAAGAGGTTGTGATACGATAAACACGCCCAATGTAGTAGAAATGCCTTTACCGCCCTTAAATTTGTTGATTACAGGAAAAATATGTCCAACGACAGCAGATAGACCACAAGAATACAAACCTATCAAATTATCAGGATAGCCCCCCGTCCCTCCAAAGACAAAGTAGCCAGTCAATGCAGGAATGATACCTTTGAGCGCATCGAGTAGCATAGTAAGGTAACCCAACTTTGCACCGAGATTTCGATACACATTAGTTGCGCCTAAATTACCTGAGCCTTTTTTAGTCAAGTCAACATTTTGCGCCTTTGCGATAAGTTTACCAAAATTTATATTACCTAAAAAATAACTTGCTACTACCAAAATTGCAAGCAACCAATATTCCATATCACACCTCCCTTTAATCTATCTATAATTTATGTAACTTTGCTTTCTATATATATTATAATGCAGAAATTGCCCCTTGAAGTATGCACACTGAAAGTCTGGCAGAACAGAAAATCTAGTAGAACGATGAGAAATTAGCCAGCCAAACAAAATGGAATTACTCTAAATTTCACTTAATTCAAAATCAACTATCTTTTTGATTTTCGATATTTCCTTCATTTTTTGTGTTTTCCGTATTTTGTGAATTTTCTGTATGCAAGACCTCTGCATTGTTTTGATTTATAGTTTCTTTTTTATCTTTTTTGAAAATTTTGCCCCAAATGTCAGTTTTGCGCTCTTTGCCCGTAAGCAATCTAACAATATTTTGTCTATGCGCAAAGAATACCAACACAAGTATCGCAATACTTAGCAAACACACAGCGAGGCTAAATTGTTGCATTACCATAAATTCAGGCATAAAGATATTTTGCCATACTACATTGATGAGTATAAACAAAAGTGACATTGGCGAAACATATTGCGTGATACAAGCGAGAGCCACGCACACTACAAACGCACATAGAGCAACTACTGGTTGAGCAATTAAAAACACACCGCAAGCAGTTGCCGCCGCCTTGCCTCCCTTAAATTTATAATATACAGGGAAAATGTGACCTACTACCGCACCCAAGCCACAACTATACAATGCTATGTAACTTTCGGGGATATTCAAACCGCCACCAAACACAAAGTATCCCACCATTGCGGGGATTACACCTTTCAGTAAATCAAGTAGCAATGTAAGCAAACCCAATTTTGCGCCATAAGTGCGTAGCATATTTGTAGCACCTACATTACCTGAGCCTTGACTAGTGACATCAACTTTTTCTTTTGCGGACAAAATTCTGCCAAAACTCACACTACCCAAAAGGTAACTTGCTAGCACCAAAATAGCTAATAACCAACCATTCATAATCTACCCTCTTATTTTTCGCTTTTCTTTCTTAAATAAATACGAATAGGCGTTCCCTCAAAATTTTTCGCCCTACGCAAGCAATTCTCCAAATATCTCAAATAACTAAAATGCACCAGTTCTGGATTGTTCACAAACACAGCAAAAGTTGGTGGACAAACAGCCACTTGCGTAATATAATTTATTTTCAAGCGTTTACCATTGTGCGTTGGAGGTTCTTGCGTACTGAGAGCATCTTGCAAAATTTCATTTAATAGTCCAGTCGTAATACGCGTACAAGCATTATTATACACATACTCTACCTTTTCCATAACTTTACCCAATCTAGTACCCGTTAGTGCTGACACATATTCAACTACAAAATAATCCATAAATTTTAGGCTATTTGCTAATTGCTTTTTGTACAAATTTACAGTACTACTATCTTTTTCCACCAAGTCCCATTTGTTGTACAAAATTACAGAAGGTTTACCTTGCTCGTGGACATAACCCAAAATGCGGACATCTTGCTCAGTGATTTCGCCAGAAGCATCAAGCACATAAATTACAATATCAGCCCTACGAATAGCAGTTAAACTACGCATTACGCTGAACCCCTCAATACTTTCGTAATCAATCTTATTTTTTCTGCGAATACCCGCGGTATCAATCAAATTGTATTCTTTGCCATTATACTTAAACGGAATATCCACAGCATCACGAGTAGTCCCCGCAATATCGCTTACCACCACGCGCTCCTCACCTAGCAAGCGATTAGTGATACTACTTTTACCTGCATTTGGCCTACCAACGATAGCGATATTCAATTTTGTATTTTCTTGCAGTGCATCAACTTTACTCTTAAATTTTGCCACAATAGCATCAAGTACATCACCTACCCCCACACCGTGAGTGCAACTCATACACATAGGGTCACCTAGACCCAATTCGTAAAATTGCATAAATGAAATATTGTCGCTATTTTCTTGTTTGTTTACAGCCAAAATTATAGGTTTTCCACTTTTGCGCAAAATTTGAGCCACATGCCTATCATTTGCAGTCACCCCATCACGCCCGTCAGTAATCATCAATACCACATCAGCAACATCAATCGCAAGTTGCGCTTGCATCAAAATATACTCTTGCCACTCATCTTCTTTGCTAGGAGTGATACCACCTGTATCTATCAAAGTAAAAGCGTAGCCCGCCCAATCACAATCTGCGTACAATCTATCACGAGTCACCCCTGGAGTGTCCTCTACTATACTAATACGCTTACCTGCTACACGATTGAAAAAACTTGATTTTCCTACATTAGGTCGCCCCACAACAGCCACAATAGGCTTTGCCATTATTTTCACCTCTAAATCTTTATAGTTTAATTTTACCATATTTTGTTA
>CAVBHV010000079.1:0-4071 GCA_963595385.1 bacterium | reverse complement strand
TAGATAATGTGCTAGAAAATTTAAAACAATAAATTTTAAAAATTAATCAAAATAATTTGTAATTTTTGTGCAATATTTGGTATAATAAGTTATAAATTGAAAAAATAGAGGTAATTATGTCTAAAAATATCGAAAAACAGGGTAAGCATATCGGTTACATTATCGGCGGAATTTTAGCGATAATTTTGGGTGCATTATTTGTTTTGCTATATTTTCCTACCGCTCTATATGAGATTGCGGGTGTAGATTTACTATGGGATTTTAGCGCAACTTTTGATGAATTGCTCGGTGCAAACTTTATGACTTACATAAACGACTGGGCGCTTGTTGGCGTACTGATACTAATGGCGGGAGTATATTTTGTGTGTTGTTTTGCACGCCCTTCCGCTTGCTCAACAATGTTTAGACTCAGTGCAATGTTTAGTTGTTTGGCGCTTGCTATACCATTGCTTGCAGACAAAATAAAGACACTCACAAGTGATGCAGTCGATTTAACTCCTTATGCGGGGTATGCATTGTTCGGCTTGTTTATATTGAGCTTTATCCTTTATGTAATCGGCTTTGTATTGCGCTTTAAACAAAAATATCACAAAAATCGCGCAACAACTACGCTTGTATTTGCTAGCACTTTTTGGTGGGTTTTGGCATTGTTTCCAATGCTTGAAGTATTAAATGGAATTATGAATGCAAAAGTTGCATTCTTTGTGGATGCAAGCACTATCGTGAAAAATTCTATGAGTGGCATAATCGGCGTATTCTTTGTAATTAGCGCAATTTGGTTATTCTGTACAGTGCCTCACAGGGTGGTGGTCGATTACAACCCAGACACTCGCCACACAAGAGGTAAAAACGGCAGACCAAAAGTTTTGGATACTACCACAACTACAACCACAAACTACGGCGTAGGTGTGCAAATGGAGCCTTTCCAATCTTCTCAACCGCAAACCTATGCTCAATCTCAACAAGATGCACGCTTTGCTCATAATTACGGAAATCAAGCAAATAACGGCTTTAATCATAATCCAGTGTTAAATGGAGGTTTTACGCCAGCGCAACCGCAAAACTTTAATCAAGGTTTTACACAACCTCAGCAAAATTACAATGCGCCTCAGCAAAATAGTTTTAATCAGCAACCTTCCTTTACGCCTGCGCAAAACTTTGCTCAGCCTCAACCTCAATTTAAGCAACCGCAACCTATGCAAAGACCTGTCCAGCAGACTAATCCATACGAAAGTTACAACAATTTTGCTCAAAACAGCCCTTATAATAGACAAAATGCGGTGCAAACTCCTACACAACAACCTAGACCGCAAATGCAACAACCGCAAGCGCCTAGACCTAGTTATCAATCAGCAAACCAAACTTTCACGCGCCCACAAGTAAATACAAACACAAATCCTGTGCAACCTGCTAGACCAACAATGCCAAATCAGTTGCCTCCTCGTCCTATGCCAAGCGCTTCTAGACCAGTAACTCAAAACACGCAACCCGCACAGCAAATGCCTAGACCAAATCCTTTTGCGCAAGGCGGAAATGTGCCACCACAAGCACCTAGACCAGTGCAAGCGGGTAGGCCAGGACAACCAGTTCCTCCACGCGCGCCAACTACTCCATTCAATCCTCCACGCAACCCGAATAACTCAAACGGCACAAATAACGGAGCAGTTTAGGAGGAAAAATGAATACCTTAGATACGGTTTGTATTCGTTGTCCGATAGGGTGCCATTTGCACATTGAGGAAAAGGGCGGAGAAGTGGTAGTGACTGGAAATCGTTGTCCAAGAGGAGCGGAGTATGGAAAGCAAGAATTTACTTGCCCTATGCGTACAATTACCACAATTTTTCCTCTAAAAAACGGCGGTACGCTCGCTGTTAGGACTAATAAAGCGGTAAAAAAACAACAATATTTTGATATTTTAAATGCAATTAAATCAGCACCAGAGCCACACAACCCGCACTTTGGTGATGTGTTGATACAAAATGTGCTTGATACGGGCGCAGATGTGGTGATTACTGAGTGTAATTTTCCTGATTGTGATTAATAAAAATACCTTAAATTTGAAAATTTAAGGTATTTTTATATTTAACTAAATTCATTTTTGCTTACTTAATATGGTTAAAATAAATGACAAATATTTACTATTTTGGTATAATACTTAATAATAAATTTGAAGGAGTTACTTATGAAAGTTGCGATATTTACAGATAGTTTTCTTCCAGGTGTTGGCGGTACTGAAAAAGCAGTATTAGGCTTAGGAGAGGCTCTCAATGAAATGTTGAGGGGGGAGGGGTGCTTAATTAGCGCTCCGCGTTTTGCGCGAAATTATAAAGATGAGTTTAAGGTAAAAGTTCTGCGAGCAAATAGTATAAAAGTTACAAAAAATGACTGTTTGGCGTTCCCTAATTTTTCTAAAAAATTTAAAAAAGAACTTAAAGAATTTAAGCCAGATATTATTCATTGTCACACTGTTTCGCCCATGACAGCGTATGCAATTAAATACGCAAAGAAAAATAACATACCTGTGATTATGACAGTACATACAAAATTTAGATATGCATTTTACGGCGCTATAAAGATAAAATTTATAGTAAATATTATGCTAAAAAATTTAGTAAAAAAATTAAACAAAGTAGATGGTGTATATACGGTTTCTAATGATATGATACCAGAACTACAAAGTTATGGTTACAAAGGAGATATAAAAGTAATTAGAAACGGTGCTATGTTTACAAAAGTAGATGACCGCAATAATTATATGGAAATTGCTTCAAAAAATCTTAATATTTCTAAAAACAAAATTATTTTCCTTTATGTTGGCTATATTGTCAAATATAAGAATCTGCAATTTACATTAGATGCTTTGAAAATTATCAAAGATGCTGGAATTGATTTCACGATGTTGTTTGTAGGCGCTGGCTTTGATATGGAATTTATGAAAGATTATACAAAAAAACTAGGTTTAGAAGAAAGTGTTATTTTTACTGGTAAAATTACTGACCCAGAATTGTTGCGTTCGGTATATTGCATAGCAGATTTGTATTTATTCCCTTCAATTTTCGATAACGACCCATTAACGGTTGTCGAGTCCGCTTCAAACGAGTTACCCGCAGTGACCTTGGAAAACACAGGCGCAAGTGAGCGTATTGTAGATAATGTATCTGGATTTGTATCTAAAAATAGTGTTACTGATTATGCAAACAAAATTTTAGAAGTAATCAAAGATAGAGAAAAATTAAAACAAGTCGGTAAAAATGCAAAAAATATGATTCCAAAAGAATGGAAAGAAACCGCGCAAGAATACATTCAAGAATATGAAAAAATAATTTCTCAATATTCCAACAAAAATTCATAATTTGATTAAGGAGTAAGTATGCAAAATATAGTAGTTACTGGCGCTAGTGGGGGAATGGGTAGGGCTGTTTGTGAACTTTTGAGTGCGCTAGGATGCAAGGTATTTGCGCTAGATTTTGTGGAATTAAATTTGCCAAATGTGACCTATGTCAAAACTGATGTAACGAGTATAGAAAGCATAAACCAAGCGTACGCAAGTATTGCGGGTATTGTAGATAAAATAGATGCAATCGTTCATTTTGCGGGGATTTATAGGCTAAATTCGCTAGTAGAAATGAACGAAGATGAGTTTATCAAAATTTTTGATATAAATCTTTTTGGTGTCTATCGTATTAATAAAATATTTTTGCCACTTTTGCGTGAAAATTCAAAGATTGTTATGACTTCAAGCGAATTAGCACCCCTAGACCCGCTACCATTTACGGGAGTGTATGCGATTACCAAGACCGCGATAGAGCGATACGCATATTCATTAAGAATGGAAGTGCAACTACTAGGAATAAAAGTTAGTGTAATTCGACCTGGTGCTGTTGATACAGGACTTTTGCCTGTTTCGACTAGTCAACTAGATAAATTTTGCGAAAATACAAAACTATACAAGTGTAATGCGCAAAAATTTAAACAAATAGTAAATTCAGTTGAGGCTAAAAAAATAGCTCCACAAAAGATAGCAAGACTTACCCTAAAAATTTTAAATAAGAAAAATCCTAAATATATTTA
>CAVBHV010000078.1:0-4099 GCA_963595385.1 bacterium | reverse complement strand
GTTTTGCATTGTGGATAAAATTTTTAAAAATTAACTTTTTTGCAAAATTGTAATTTTTATTGTATTGCTTTAAACTTTTTTGTGGAAAAGTATGGGGGAATGTGGAAAAGTTGGGTTGCTTTTTTGAGGTTTGTGTGGTATAATATCAAATAAAATATTACAGGTGGTGCGCAAATGAAGACTTACGACAGCGAAAACTTAGAAATGGTGATTAAAATAGGAGGCAAGTCTGTAAAAGGTGTATATAGTGGCAAGTGTGCAAAAGGTATTGTTGGTGATTATCCGCACGGCAAGGGTGTATTTGTGCTTGCAAATGGCGTTACTTATGATGGTTATTGGCTAAATGGCGCTATGACCGAGGGGAGATACACAAATCAAGATGGGTGGTGCTTTTCTGGGGCGTTTGAGCAGAGCCAGTGGCAAAAAGGGCGCATAGACTTCCCTAATGGTGATTATATTGTGGGATATTTTGACAACGATAGGCTGATTTATCAAGAAGTTTTACAGCATTTGGGTGATGAAAAATCTCATATTTTGGCGAAGAATATTCAATATTCGGCGGACAAATCTTGGCTGACTTTTGATGGTGAATTGGTACAACAAAAGGACAACAACCTTAATAATACAGCAGAAAAAGGTTTGTTTAAAAAGCAATGCGCGCAAGGTGATGCAAGTGCTCCATTTACATTTTGGAAAGATACTGAGTATTGTGAATTGCAAAACGGAAGCGTGCAAATCACCACGCCTGATGGGTGTTTTGAGGGGCGCAAAATCACTCAATTTTACCTAGATGAAGTTGTAAAACAAAAGCAAACTGCAAGCGTTAGCATTATCGACTGGGGCGATTTTTACGAGTTTTCAAAGGAAAACGGCGAGATTGTAAAATATGTCTATGATGCAAAATTTAAGGGTAGGTTTGTGGCGAACAATGGCGACACATACGAGGGGTATTTCTTCCCTTCAAATTCAGATTGCCCTGTTAGGCTTTGTAGTGGCAAATTGAATATCGCCGTGGAAGAAGGGACTTTTGAGGGGGAACTTACTGATTGCATAGCACTAGTAAATCAACCTGTTTTGGTAAAAGATGCGACTTACTCTTACGGTAAATTAAGCACTGCGCTACGCAATACTAACGAAAAATCAACTCAAAATTACAAGCAAAAATACTACCTTGGTACTCTAAAAGACAAAACACACAATACAATATACAAAGGTAAATTTGGTTATCAAGGTATTACGCTCAATCCTTGCGCGGGTGCTTTGGTTGACTTCGGTTTGCAATTTTACGAGGGTGATATTGCTATTCAGCAAAAAAATGCAAAGGTTAAATTAAATATCAAATCAGGCAAATTTAGAGATGAAAAAGTTGAGCAAATGGTGCAAGAAAACAAGCCTTTTGCACTCAAAGATGCTAGCGGTATTTTTGAAAGTGAAGATATAAAACAACAAGGTGAATTTTTCGTTGAATTGAAGCGAAATAGCGATGTTGATTATCAATTCAAATCCGGACAAGTCGATATAAGACTGGACAGCGAAAGGGAATTTCATGGGGTGACTTGTGGGTGCCTTAGTAAAGAAACTAACGGCTACGATGCGCGCGTAAGTGCTGTGTTTGGACCGCAAATTATGTACAACGGTAGTTTGGCGTGGATTCATAAAAACGGGCAAATGCAAAAAAGCGGGCTATTTGATAAAGACTTTAACCTCATTGAGGGTAAACTCTTGGCATATGTGCGGGAGGGCGAAAAGACTAAGCGCATTATCAATGTTGCTTTGTGTATAGACAAGCAAAAAGGCTCAAAGCAATACCTTGACGGCACGGTAGAGTTGATTATCGAAAACAGCGAAAATGAACAAGTTTTGCATACGACCGAAAGTGGAAAATTTGATACCGAGTTTGTGCTAAGACAGGGTAATTTTAGCAAGACTGCACCTAATAGAGAGGTGAGGTTGACTACCGAAAATGGCTTGGATTACAAAGGTAGAGTGTATGACAAAAATGTAAACACTTGCTCAATGTTTGAGGGCGATTTTGTGCGCTATGATATAGCGGGAAAAGGTAAATTTAAGTTTGTCAACGGCGATTGCCGATTTGAGTACGACAAGGGTGTTTTTCAAGCGCAATACAACCAAAATGGAATCCTTGCTTTTGAGGGTAAAAAATACGCAGGTATGATAAATCAACATGATGATAAAAAATATTTGTACGCAACGAATGATATAAAATCTGTACAAAAATTTTTGAACAAAAAATTTGAACAGGACTCTCCTATAAAAACTAAAAAAATAGATAATGAACAAGATAGATAATTGTAAAAATGAGGGGCAACCGCTCCTCGTTTTTTGTGTCTCTTGCGACTTTTCCACTTTTCCACAAAAAAGTGTGTAAAAGTCAAAATTAAGTGGTTCAGGTGCTTTACTTTTTTGGGTAAGCGTGTTATACTATTTTACGAGTTTGATACTTTGCCAAAAAATCTCGCTTTTGTGTTGCAAAATAGCAATTTTTGCATACCCTAACAAGGTGAGGTACGGTGAAGTTTTATATACAAATTTAGCAATATTTTGCTTTTCTAAAATTTACAAAAAAGGGGTTTATGATGCAAAAATATATCGAGAAACAATGGGAATTATGCTTAGATGATTTTAGCAAGAAAATTACTTCCGTTGGTATGGATTTGTGGATAAATCCTTTGCAACCTATCAATATTGAGGGCGACAAACTGGTGCTTGTGGCTCCTTCGGAAATGGCGCGCACGCAAGTATATAATGTGTATCTTCCGCGTATGCGGGAGGCTCTAAAAGAACACTTCAATTTAGAGCAAATAAATGTGCTTATTCCAGAGGAAAAAGACGACTATATTGCCTCATTTAATGAGCAACACCCAGATGATGACAATTCAAAATTAGTCACCAAAACGGCAACGCTTAAAAATCCATTCAATCCGCGTTATACTTTTGATAATTTTGTAATAGGCACGACAAATCAAGTCATTTATGCTGCTGCGCGCGCGGTCGCAGAAAGCCCAGCAGTACGCTTTAACCCGCTATTTATCTACGGTGGAGTAGGTCTAGGTAAAACGCACCTTTTGCACGCAATAGGTAACTATATTTGGGAGCATAAGACCTCAAATCTAAATATCGTGTATGTGACTTGTGAGCAGTTTTCAAACGCCTTTGTAGAGGCTATTCGCGAGAGATACGAAAAAGGTATGGATGCGTTTCACAAAAAATATAGACAAGCCGATGTTTTGCTGATTGATGATATTCAATTCATTAGTACGCGAAAAGGTTTTCAAGAAGAAGTGTTTAATACCTTTAATGACCTCTATCAAGCGGGCAAGCAAATCATAATTTCGAGTGACCGCCCACCAAAAGAAATTGCGACATTGGAGGAGCGTTTGCGTTCGCGCTTTGCGAGTGGTTTTATACAAGATATTCAGCCACCTGATTTTGAAACAAGGTTATTAATAATTCAAAAGAAAATCGAAATGGAACGCTTTGAATTTGAAAAAGGTATTGATTGTGAACTTGCAGAGCGCCTTTCTACCTACAATATTCGTGAAATGGAAGCGGTATTGCGCAAAATATATTTCCTTGCAAATTTGCACGGCAAAACGGTAGCTACGCGCGAGGATATGGAAGAAGTGCTGGAAAAGGAAGGCGAGCCTATTGAGGTTAGTAACGAGCGCATTACGCAAGAAAAAATTATTTCATCTGTATGCAAATTTTTCACTATTGACAAGCGCGATTTAACGGGGCGCAAGCGCAACAAAGAAATTGTCGAGCCTAGACAAATTTGTATCTACCTTATGTGGTCTTTACTTGCTATTCCGCTTGCAACCATAGGTCAAATTTTTGGTCGCGACCACACGACTATTATTCACGCGCGCGACAAAATTATGGAGTTGACTAAGACTAATAAACAAATGAAAAAGACCATAAACGACCTAATCGCACAAATTAAAGAATAGTTTTTTTAAAACTTGTCGAATTTTGCTTGCATAAATAGAAAATTTGTGCTAATATATTAAGGAGAGAACAAACACAAGGTGCTTTATAATAGGAGAAAGCACTTCCTCTTTATTATTTTATAAATTAG
>CAVBHV010000077.1:0-4149 GCA_963595385.1 bacterium | reverse complement strand
ACTTAATAGTTTTTATAAAAATTCACCATTTGTGTTATCTAATGTATCATTTACTTTTTCATTAGTTTGAATTTTTACAAATTGAGCAATAAATATCTTGTTCAACGCCTCAGCTTTTGTCAATCTAATACTTGCTTTGTCTGCGTTTGCTATATCTGAACCATCGCTAGCCACCCAGCCCGCAAACTCGTAGCCAGTGTAAGCCACGGCAACAAGTACTACTTGCTCATCATCGGCAACATCACCGCTTTCGATATTATTGCCTACAATGCGCGCCTCACCGCCAGTTTGAGCCTTTACCACCACACCATTGACCTTTGTGCCAGAAGAAGCACTGAGAGGCTCTTTTAGCGTACTATTTTCTTTTCCGCTTGTGAGCAATACTGTGATTTTGATTTCTTGATATATTTTCTCAAAACTCAATGTCAAAGTGTTGTCATATTCCTTTGCAGAATATTCAATACTAAATGCACCGCCCGCTCTATATATAGCGCCACGGTAGTATTCAATTTGCATTTCGTATTGATTATCAATAGTGATTGAGTGAATATGTTGATTGCCTACTGGTGTAATAAATGTTGTTGCATTTATTCCGTCATAAACTGTTTTAACGCTTATTTCACCAGTATTACTAGTCACTGCAATATTTTTAGTTTGATTGAATGATGAAGCATAAGAGCCGATTTCAAACGCTGGATAAACGCCCGCATCACACCAACCTATGATATTCAGTTTTAACAAACCATTTTCAAAAGTGTAATTATAGATACAAGTACCATTATTTAGCGAATCGCCCGCTTTGTCAGAAATAAATGACCAGTCGTTGTGTACTTCTCTAAATTTAGGGAAGTAACCACCTTTGTATTGCACTTCGTATGTTACTGTATATGTATTATTTGATTGATTTAATTTGTAATCTTTTTTGTTTATTATAAAGCCTTCGCCAGTTTCAGTAAATGTATGGAAATTATAAATAAATGTATATGTTTGGTTTTGAAGTGAACTATCACCTCTACAAATTTCCACATCGATGGTTAAATTATTGTTATACTTATATTTTAACCACGCATAGCCCAAATTTACTATATCGGTTGTCTTGCTCAAAATATAGTCATTTGCGCCATTGAGTTGCACCGTTACCATACCAGGTAATAGGTAATTTGAATTATCACTAATTGTTAACTGACCCTTAATACCAAATTGATTAGCGACTAATTTATTACTCGAAAATCTTTGAGTGGCAAATGAATAATTTACTCTGTTACTATAATCAATTGAAATATCTCCACTAGAAGCATCTACTGGTGTGCAAGTTACAATTATTGTTGGATAGCCATTGTAATTTTGGCTATCGCTCATAGTCCAGCCCTCAGTAAAATAAGATTTTCCTTCAAAAGTAGAACGCGTTTTCATTAACGCCTCTGCATCATCAGAACTTGTCCAGGTAGCACTACCAGTAGTCGCATATACATTTGAACTATTGCCACTTGCTATTGTAGCGTATGATGTAGAATTTGAATAAGCAGAAAGGTAGGCCTTACCAAAACTATTATTTGCAGTTACATTTCTACCAAATAATGAGGTATAATACCCGTAAATTGTACCACTTATCACACCACAACGAGTTACCGTTGTGGTACCTGTCCCTACTATACCGCCAACATATGCATTGCTACCGCTTTTATGTCCACATTTAATATTAGTAGAAGTTACTAAACAGTCGGAAATTGTACCTCCACTACCATTTTTACAACCAATAATTCCTCCTACATATACATAACCGTATCGATACTTCCAACTCTTACTAGAAGAATCGTAGTAATCAGAGTAATCTCCCGTACTCAACACATCTCCAGACACAAATACATTATCAATAGCACAAGTTGCATTACTTAGATAGCCTATAGCCCCACCGCAATAACTGTACATATATGAGCCAGAGGAATCGTTACTTGAGTACGAAGTAATCTTACTTGTCTCAATAGATACATTACTAATAGATTTTGCCACATTCAACCAACCCACCAGACCGCCAACATAAGTGTAACAATAGCTTGAACCATGAGTATAGTTAGAACCGTTAATACCGCCTTGACTACCAGTTAATTTTAGCGATGTATTTGAACAATTAAGCGTACCACTGTCATAACCAATCAACCCGCCGGAATATGCTGAACCTGATTTTGTGTAACTCGTACTACCCGCAGAGGCACTGGCAGAACCAGTAGCGCTAGCATTCGCTATAATCCCGTATTCACTACTTAACCCCTCAATTTCGCAATTATCAACTGTAAGTATTTGTGAACTGTTAGTTGCATATGCCACCAATCCACCAGCATAAGCGCTTGAACCCCAACTAGCTGTCGCAGTATGACTTGTAGTAGATGAAGTAGTACTAGCATATGCAGAAGGATAAGAATATGCATAGACTGTTTGCTTAGTATTTGTAGATTTTAAAATACATTTACTAAAAGTTGTTTTAACTGAATTGTCATACCCCACAAAACCACCCGCATATGTTGTTGATGAAGAACTTGCACTTACAGATGCGCTATTGCTCGTGGATTTATTTGATGTATTTCCATATGCTCGTATCGCACTGCCACTAGTATTATTGTTGATATTGACTTCGCAACTAACAAATTCTTGATTTAACGCAACACTTGAACCTGTACTTTGTATGTAACCTATAAAACCGCCGATACAAAGCGTAGAACTGCTTGTTCCTTTGTATTCACTATATATCCCACCATTTGTACTAGAAAATTTCAACACTCTGCAATTCTCAAAACGAGAAGCTTTGTTATTATATCCAATAAAGCCTCCACAATATGAAGTAGAAGCACTTGCTTTTAATTCAATATTCACAAAATTAACAGTATTGTTTGTATATTGCGCAATTTTATCATCAGCGTTGCTATAATAACCTTCTACATAACCTATAAATCCGCCCACATAACTAGTATTACTAATCGTGTCAACCTTTACATTACAGCCACTAATTGTAACTGGGACATCATATCTAGCATACATATAACCAATTAATCCACCAACATAATTAGCACTACTATTTAGCTTGTTGCAAACTCTTGTAGCATCGATATTCACATTTTGAATATTTAGCGTTGCAGGGGAATTAGATAAATACAAATACCCAATCGCACCACCGACCGCGTTTGTACCTGAAATGCTACAATCGTAACTTGCTGTCGAAACATTACAATCAGAAATTGAAACAGTACCTGTATAGTTATATAAACACCCAGCAAGTCCACCTGTATGACCGCTAGTACCAAAAGTAGTCCCCGCTATTGTAACATTACAGCCAGACATAACCAAATTTGAGCCATTATACGCATATCCAATTATGCCACCCGTGTTACTTGAATACATATAATCAGTTACCACTGAGCAATTTTGTATTGTTGTTGTTCCCGAACGCGCATATGCAACAACTCCACCTACATAACTGCCATTAAAGTTTATCCATTCAAGATTTAAATTTTTTACAGTCATTCCATAGGAGTACCCAAAGAAACCCGCATAACTTTCGTTCTTGATATAAAGTCCACTTGTTTGGCTTTCACTAGAGATAGTGAAGCTTTGTCCATCAAAAGTCCCTTTAAAAGTACTACCTTCTGTACCTGTGTTACCTATCGGTACCCAAGTACCAGTCAAGGTAAAACTTTTCGTTAAATAAACCGTACAATCGGCATAAGTTGTACCATTGTTTACGGAATTTCTAAATTTAAATAAATCATCTTCTGATGATATGTAATAAGTATTTGCAGTAGAATCTGTCCAAGTTTTTCCATCTCCTACGACACTTGCATTCGCGCTATCACTAGGCAGATTAGACCTTTTATTCTCAGCAAAAGTAAAGCCCAATACAAAAGCAACCGCTACCAAAGCACACAACGCAAATGCGCTAATAATACTTACACAAATTTTTCTTTTACTAATCACTTTATTTTTTTTCCTCCTATTTTATCAAAACTTGTTACTTAGACCCAAACTATATATTAACTTGCCCAAAACAAGTTAAAATATGTTTGTATTGTTTTTTAAAAAAACAAGTTTTCCCTATGCTAATTATACACCCCCCCCCCCTACCAAAAGTCAAGCATTTTTATAATACTTCCTACAAAC
>CAVBHV010000076.1:0-4216 GCA_963595385.1 bacterium | reverse complement strand
CATAAATATTCATTTTAATTTATAAAAATAAGAGGTTATTATGATTAAAGCACAAGTAATAAAAGCCGTTGGTGGTAATTTTTGGGTCAAAATTGACGATGAAGTTATTATGGCTAAAAGCCGTAAAAAGTTGAAAGATGAAAAGGTTTTTGTTGGAGACTTTGTAGAGTTTGATAAAGAGCAAAAGGTAATTGATGCAGTGTGTGAGCGTAAAAATTTTTTGATACGCCCACCGCTAGCGAATGTTGAGCAAGCGCTAATTGTGATTGCTCCTTTGCCAAAACCTGATTTTTTGCTAGTAGATAAAATGCTAGTTAAATTCTTTTCGCTCAATATAAAGCCCGTAATAGTTATCAACAAAATTGACCTATGCGTACAAGGTTTCATTGATGAAGTAATTGCGCAGTATGGCAAAATTTGTGATATTGTGCTTGTATCTGCGCTTGATTACAACAATACAGCGACTACGCTAAACCCAGTATTGTCTGGGAAATTTAGCATACTTACTGGGCAATCGGCGGTAGGTAAGACTAGCATTTTAAATGTGTTAGTGCCTGATATTGAAATGGAAACGGGCGGAATTAGTAAAATCGGTCGTGGGCGAAATACTACTCGTCATAGTGAAATTTTTGTTATGCACAACGGTGCGCTGATTGCTGATACACCGGGTTTTAACGCGCTCGAATTAGATGAATTTACGCCAGAAGATATAATTGACAATTACCCTGAATTTAAAGAATTTAAGTGCAAATTTAATGATTGCAATCATTTAGGAGAAGATGAAAAAGTTTGCAAGATAAAGCAGGCGGTTAAAGAGGGTAAAATCAATATTTTGAGGTATGAAAGGTACTTAAAACTTTACGAACTCGCAAAAGAAAAGGAGAAAAAACTTTATGGATAAAAAAGTGTTAATCGCGCCCAGCAGTGACCCTTGTCCGCTAAATGATTTGGTAGATTATGCCAAATCTCTCCAAAAAGATGGTGCGGATTGGTTTCATTGCGATATAATGGACGGGAAATTTGTAGAGCGTAAGACTTTTGATGAAGTTGTGTTGAGTTTGCTCACTAAACGCGTAAGCACAACTTTTGATGTGCATCTAATGATTGAAAATCCTATTGAAAGATTATCGACTTTTGCGAAAGCGGGTGCAATAAATATGACTGTGCATTTTGAGGCTTTACGAGGCACGATTGAGATAATTAATGCCATAAATAAAATCCACGATTTGGGGTGCAAGGCGGGACTTTCGATTAAACCCACAACCCCAGTAAGTGCTATCGAAAAGTATTTGCCTTTTGTTGATATTGTGCTTGTAATGAGTGTAGAGCCAGGTAAAAGCGGGCAAACTTTTATTCCTAGCACGCTGTCAAAAATCGCGGAACTTAACACCATTCGTGCAGAAAACGACTACAAGTTTTTGATTGAAGTTGATGGCGGGGTTAATGTGCAAACTGCTGGCTCAGTTGTTTCGCTTGGCGCTGATATATTGGTCGTAGGAAGCGCAATGTTTACCGCAAGTGATAGGGTAGCACTCATACGCGAACTGAAAGAAATAAACAATTAACAAAATTTTATTTAAAAGCATATTGTACTTTAAAATTAAAGGGGATATGCGGTATTGAGAATAATTGTGTTTAAAGCACCTAAATTTTTGCGGGGGCTAATCAAACTAATATTTAGCAAGCAACTTGCGCGTTAAAAAGAAAATCTACTATTTGCAATAGTAGATTTTTTGTGTTTCAAAAGAAAAACCACCATTGCTGGTGGTGATTAGAAGTTACGCTTCCGATTTCATTTTCTTAATGCAACGGGTGCAAAGTTTTTTCTTGCAAGTGTTGCCGTTTTCATCAGTAACTGTAACAGATTGAAGGTTCACATTCTTAGGTGTAGAGGTACGGCGTTGTACCCATTGACTTTGACGGTGAACTTGATTTCCTGCCATTTTGGTCTTACCGCAGTTATCACATATTTTGCTCATTTAAGAACACCCCCTGTGTAATCATAATTTATGTCCAATAGTGTATCTATTGAAAAATGATAAACTATTGTAACATTTTTTTAAAGATTTTGCAACCCTATTTGCACATTTTTTTAAAAACATTTCAATTTTCTAAAAAACTTATGGAAAAATACTTGATAAATCTTGCATTTAGTAGTAAAATATTTCCCGTACAATGTACAAGATTTTAGCGAGGTTGTATGTCGGTTACTACCACAAATTACTATGGTAAGATATTTATTGCAGATGATGCCATAGCAACGATTGCGGCAAGTGCAGCACTTGATTGTTATGGAGTTGTGGACCTAGTATCAAAGGGTCTAAGTGATAACTTTGCAGACTTGTTTAAAAAACAACAATTAGGCAAGGGTGTAAAAGTTATTACCGATGCAAATAGAATTTTTATAGACTTATTCGTAGTGCTAAAATATGGCGTATCAATCAGTGCTGTTGCGGAATCTCTTAAAAAAGCGGTCAAGTATCGCGTGGAGGAGTTTTCTGGAATGATTGTTGATACGGTAAATATTAATGTAATAGGTGTAAGGGTATAACTTACATCGTTTTCCTATTTTTTGTAAAATTTAGAGGTTGATTAAATGGACAAGAGTTTTAACGGTGCTACATTCAGAAGAATGGTTAATGCCGCAAATATATATTTAGAGAACAACAGAAAGTATATTGATAGTTTAAATGTTTATCCCGTGCCAGACGGCGATACTGGTAACAATATGTCGATGACTTTTAAGTCAGCGACAAAAGAAATTAATGACTGCCCTACAAACAATTTTGACAGTCTTGCTGATGCTTTGGGTAAAGGTGCGCTTCGTGGCGCGCGCGGTAACTCGGGTGTTATTTTGTCACAAATTTTGCGTGGTATGTCGATTGAAATTGCCAAGCAAACTGAGATGACTACAAAGGCATTCGCAAAAGCGATGAAAAGTGGTGCTGAGTATGCGTACAAAGCTGTGTCAATTCCAAAAGAGGGCACGATTCTTACGGTCATTCGTGTAATGGCTGAAAGTGCTGAGGCTGCCGCTAAAAAGCACGCGGACTTTGAGGGCTTTTTTGACCAAGTGCTAAAAACTGGTGAGGAGATTTTGGAACAAACTCCAGAATTGTTACCAGTATTAAAGTCTGCTGGCGTAGTTGATGCTGGTGGTAGAGGCTTGCTTACTATCTTTAATGGTTTTTACAAAGGTTTAGTAAATGAAGATGAAAACATCACTATTAAAGAAGCGGAAGAAGCAAAAGTAATTGAAGATAACATTGCTATCATCAATTATGAAGATTTGGCAGATATTCAATTTGGTTACTGTACTGAATTTATGATAATTGAGTTGAACAAAAAGACTACAATTTCAGATATTGATAGATTGCGTGAAAAATTAATGGCAATCGGTGACTCTGTAATTTGTGTAGGTGATTTAAACTTAATTAAAATTCATGTACATACAAACGAGCCGAACCGCGCTTTGGGTTATGCTCTTGAACTTGGTGAAATTCACAATGTCAAGATTGAAAATATGATTCAACAAAATCGTGAGTTAAAGGCCGCTCGTGCAAAGGCTACTCAAAATACAAAACCATTCGGTATGGTGTCGGTTGCTACTGGTGAGGGTATCAAGGCGGTATTTAAAGATTTGGGTGCGGACCAAATTATCGAGGGTGGACAAACTATGAACCCTAGTGCCGATGACATTGCGCAAGCGGTGGACAAAGTGCCAAGCGACCATGTATTTGTTTTCCCAAACAACAAAAATATCATTATGGCTGCCGAGCAAGCAAAAAATCTTACAAAGAGATTTATACATGTAATTCCTACCGTTTCTATTCCTGAGGGCATTTCATCTATGCTTGCCTTCAATATGGACGGAACCGTGGAAGAAAATGTAGAGGCTATGAACACCGCTCGCAATAGTGTGACTAGTGGTGCTGTAACTTATGCAGTGCGCACAACACACATTGATGGCTTTGATTTAACAGAGGGCGACATTATAGGTCTTGCAAATGGCGAGATTAAAGCAAAGGACAAGTTGGTCAATGATGCCACTATCAAGTTGGTAGAAGAAATGATGAATGAGGACAAGGTCAACATTACATTGTTTTATGGTGATGGGGTAAAAGAAGAAGATGCAAACACTTTATGTGAAAAATTGCAAGAAAAATTCCCTGACTGTGAAGTTTCAGTAATTCCAGGTAATCAACCAGTTTACTAC
>CAVBHV010000075.1:0-4269 GCA_963595385.1 bacterium | reverse complement strand
TTATACTATAAATTGAGAGTTAATTCAATATGCTTTTTGTAAAATATTAGTATTTTGCATAAATTCTGCACGCTAAAACGGTCATATCGTCTTGCGGAATATTTTTATTTTGCTCCAAAGCGTAAGAAAGTATGTCATTTGCTAAAATTTGTGGATTAAGGTCTTGTTTTTCTAATATAAAATTGTCCAAAACATCAAGGCACGCAAAACTATCCGCAATACCATCTGTAATGAATATCACAATATCATCATCATTGAGAGTGCAAGAGCGAATATTAGGTTTCATTTCCTCCAAAATTCCCAAAGGTAATGCGTTTGCCTCTAAGCGCTTGACTCCATTTTTTGATTTTATATAAGTGACAGGCGAACCCAGTTTAATCAAATCGCAAGTGCCTTTATTTAGGTCAATTACGCCCGCATCAATCGCACTAAATGCTTCTTCACCACTAAGCGTAAGCATTTTGTTGACACTAGACAAAATTAAGTTATTGTCAAACCCAGCACGGTAGAAATTTTCTATTAGCCCCAACGCTAGACTGCTTGTTTTTTCTGCATTTTGCCCGCTTCCCATTCCATCACACAAGGCAACTAAAATTTTATTATTTCCCAACTTAATTACCGAATGAGTGTCGCCACTTTTTTCACTATCTGCTTTTGTCGTTCCCGCACTACCAAATAAAATATCGTACCTACTTGCATTTTCCACACTCAGCACACTAAAACCCGCCTTT
This sequence comes from bacterium, assembly GCA_963595385.1. Lineage (GTDB taxonomy): Bacteria > Bacillota > Clostridia > Christensenellales > UBA1242 > UBA7867. The sequence continues at coordinate 3,538 of CAVBHV010000075.1, read as the reverse complement.
TCGCCGTTTGAGATTGACACGATTTCCATAGGTGCATTGAAAATTTTATTTGCAACTTTGATGACTTTGCTTTTGTCTAAATTTTTACTTCGCACGACTAGCGTTACACTATTAATTTCGCTATTTCGCTTATAACAAATCGCTTCGCTACACACAACACCCGCGTACATCAATTCTTCTACAATACGCTTTTCCAAATTTGTGTCAAATGAAATATTTAGTGCCACTTCGTTTGCCAACGCTTGCATAACTTGCGATACTCCATACATTTGCTCGCCTAGTAACAGTTTCCCGCTATCAAGATTATTTGCACTTTGCAAATTACTTTTGTACTCCTCCACACAACTATTTATTGCATTTATAAGTACATTCAATTTTTTACAATGCGCACACAAATTCGGCGGAACATCAAGTAATGACACTCGCCCGCGCTCATACGCAAAGTGCAACATATCAATAAGAGCGTATGTAGTTTCTTGTGATTGAATACGCAAACATTCATCACAGTTATTACACGACCTGCAAATTTTTATTTTTACTTGTTCCGCTAGATATTCTACCACCTCATCAAAGTTTTTTACGCCCGCAACCATACCAAAAAACACATTTTTCATTTCAAAAAACACATTACTGAGTTCGGTTAGGCGAGTAAATAAGGCTTTTCTACTGCGATTTACGATTGTGCGAACCGCAACATCTTCTTTATCAGCAATCACAAATGAAGTGAAATTTTGCATAGTTTTGTTTGGAATAATTGCAAAAAGCAACGCGCCTAAAAGAGTCGCAAGCAAGTGATAAATTTCGTACGGTGGAACAAAATATAGTCCTACTATTACATCTGCAAGCACTAACGCTATAGCACCTAGCACTCGCTTTGTACAACTGGTGGCACACACCACCAAAGCAAGTACGCAAGTGTATGCCGTAAGTAAAAAATTCGTACCCGCAAATGACGCCCCTAGCCCCAAAATACACGCAATACTAAGTGTACTAGTAGCACCGAAAATATAACAAACGCTTAACAAAGTAAACGCTAATACACCAAAAAATATGTATTCGCCAAATAGCACACTGTACAGACCTACCCCTATTGCAAAAAACAGCACACTAGCCGAAATAATTTCATCAATAGTAAATTTTCTCCTTAGCCCACGCAAAACCACATTTTGCAAAATCAAAAGATATGCATACATTGCAATCATACCTATTATGAGTGTCAAAACCCCATTCCAAACTTTTAGAGGAGTAATGCACGCAAAATAGAGCATACCAAATTGCGACAAAAACGCGTACATACCAATCAAAATAAAATTGAGTGGCTTTTTAAATTTGTAGTGCATAAAGTATGCAAAACTAAACACAACCGCCGTAATTCCGCTGATTATCACGCTTTCCAAATTGAAAAATACCAAAAATGCAGACAAAATATACAGCGGAGCAAGTATGTAAATTTTTTGATTGCACCACACAAGCGCAAATAGCATACCAAACGCAAACGGATAAATTCCTTGTATATTTGCACTTTGCAACACATAAAACAAAGCAAAGAAAAACAAATATTTACACGCACAATACCAAATATTTTTGTCCATAATTCACCTCAAAATAATTATAAAATAAATTTTGAAATACTGAAAATTTTTCGCTGAGAAAATAACCGCAAAATAGCAACATTTTTGGCAAATTATGAAATTTTTTGTATAAACTTTACTTTTGATATTGTTTTGTTGTATAATATAGGCAAGGAGAAAATTTTATGAGCAAAGTTGTTGTTGTAACGGGCGCATCAAGCGGAATAGGTCTTGCGATTGCGCAAAATTTTGAGAGTTTGGGATACACTGTTTATTCATTTTCACGCAACGCGCCTAGTGATGAAAGCATACATTTTATACCGTGTGATGTGAGCGATTTTGAGTCGGTAGCACACGCTTTTAGTAGCCTCATTGACAAAGAGGGCGAAATTGATATTTTGGTAAACAACGCTGGTATGGGCATCAGTGGGGCGATTGAATACGCTCCTCAGCAAGACATAAAGCGTATAGTTGATGTTAATCTTTTAGGTGTGGTAAATTGTTGTCAAGTTGCCCTTCCCTATCTTCGCGAAAGCAAAGGAATGATATTAAATATTTCTTCACTTGGTGCGGAATTTACTATCGCGTTTCAAGCGATGTATTCTGCCACAAAATCAGCCGTTCTTGCGTTTAGCACTGCCTTGCGTAACGAAGTACGCCCTTGCGGTGTGCGCGTAAGTTGTTTACTCCCTGGTGATGTCAAGACTGATTTTACAAAAAATCGAATTAAAAAAGAAACGCCAGAAACCGTTTATTCACAGCGTGAAAAGCGCAGTGTTGCTTATATGGAAAAATGCGAACAAAGCGGTATGCCCGCAAGCAAAATTGCAAAAAAAGTCGTAAAAATTTGCAACAAAAAACACCCGCCAGTTAGTTTTACCGTAGGAATACAATACAAACTCGCACGCTTTGCTTATAGAATTTTACCGCAAAAATTAGTCAACAAAATCTTGTACTCAATGTACGGGAAATAGGAGAAAAAATGCGTATTTGCGTGCTTGCTAGTGGAAGTAAAGGAAATTGCACCTTCATTGAAGGTGAAAATACCAGAATTTTGGTTGATGCTGGACTTACGAAAGCAGAAATTGAAAATAGGTTAAAAATTATAGGTATTGAGCCTGATAGCATTGATAGTATTTTGGTAACTCACGAACACAACGACCATATCAAAGGTTTGGGGGCGTTTTCGCGTGCGCACGACTGCAAGGTCTTTGCAAATCCCGACACTTGGGGCGCAATGCAAGAAAAAGTCGGCACTATTGCTCCAAACCACAAAATAGGAATTTATGGTAATGACTTTTTTATCAACGAACTCACTGTTTCTAGTTTTGACCTTTCTCACGACTCCGTGCATTGTCTAGGTTTTAGCGTTTATGAGGGTAGCAAAAAATTTAGTATTGCCACCGATTTAGGCTATATAGATGACTCTATTATCAAAAATCTTGCGGATAGCAGTTTGATTGTGTTGGAGGCAAATCACGATATAAATAGGCTTATGCTAAACCCGCACTACCCTATGCAATTAAAAAAGCGAATTTTATCTCGCAAGGGGCATTTAAACAACAAAGATAGCGCTGAGGCTGTGCTAAAAATGCTGGGATATGGTATTCGCGGAATGATTGCGGGACACCTGAGTGAAGAAAACAACACGCCCGATTTAGTGCTAAAAGCCCTACAAGATACTGTTGCTAGTCACGGTGGCGACCTCGCAAAAGAACTGTATGTCGATATTGCAAAACAAGACAAAGTCGGCAATATTTACCGAATAAAATCATAAAAACACCTCCTAAGGAATGCTACCCTAGGAGGTTTATTTTTTTATTAAAAAGCAAAGAATGAATAAATTTCACCGCATACTGACAAATTGTCGGCACTTTCCCACACAATTTTATCACTATGTTATATTTTTAAATAATAGAGAAATGAAAATTTTTTATATAGATAACTTTTTATTCCCAAAAGTCGCT
>CAVBHV010000074.1:0-4338 GCA_963595385.1 bacterium | reverse complement strand
TTACAACTTTTTTACATCTTTTGAATCGTGAATTTGTTTAGGTCCTACCCAATTTGTAGAGCATTTTAGTTTGAGTGTAGGTTTACCAAAAGGAATACGGTCAAATACCTTGTTGTAGCGTGGCAATTTTTGCTTGATAATTTGCCAAGCCTCTTGCGCGCTACTTACTCCCCAAATTTTATCTTCAAAATCATAGCGTTGAGAGTTGTCTAAAACAGTGTTTGCAAGTTTAGCACTCCAGCCTTCCACATTTTCGTATGCGATAATTAATCTACCAGTTTTCCAAGCAGCGCTCACCTCATTTAGAGTACCACTACCGCCACCAAGCGCAATCACAACTTCGCTATTCGCAACAATCATATCACGCGCTAAATCAATACCAGTCGGTATCAAAATGTCTGCAAAATCGTTTGCCGTTTCAAAGCCGTAAGAAGGTAGCACCGCAATAGTGTCACCCTCGCGATATTTATCACTAGCGTGCGCACCAGCAAACACAGCACGCATCACACCTCTACCGCCACCACTCAACACTCTGCAACCATTATCAACCAAAGTTTTACCTAGGTCGAACGCCAAGTCCCATTTTAACCTATCCTCGATGTCACACTCTTTTTGTGAGCAAGCCGCGTTACCCACAACTGAAACTATTAATCTTCTTTCCATTTTTAGCATCTCCATTTTTAGTTTTTACAAGTAATCTTATTTTATCAAAATTTTTGCATTTTGTATAGCAAATTGCCTAAGATTAGCCTTATTTTTGCATTTTTTAGTTAAGTTAAAGCAAAAACTAGTACTATGCAATGTACTATGCGATGTTTTTAAATAAAAAAGCAAGGTAAATTACCTCACTTTTTCCAAACTTAAAAGCGCTCGTATTCTTTGATTTTTTGTTGCACTTCGTTTTGCTTTTTGTCTAAACTTTGCAAAACTTGCTTGCGCGCTTTTACTTGTTTTCCATATACCCCACCGCAAATTGCAATAGCGGAAAGTGCGGTTACCCCCAACGCAATATCATTTGTAATCACAAAAGCACACGATACCGCGCAAGCAATCACCGTACCTACGCATAGCGAATTAGTTGCAATAGGTTGTTCGGAAATCTCTTGTTTTTGTCTATTTAATTTGAAATTTTCAAAATATAAATCGTTAATATGGTGAGTATCGTCCGAACTATGATGTCCAGAATCAGCGTCCATAAAAGTCATCTCCTTAATTTAATTTGTAACTTGTTGTACCGTCTTTATTATCCATAATTTCAGCACCTAAGTCAATAATTCGTTGTTTAATTTCATCGGCTTTCGCCCAGTTTTTATCCTTGCGGAATTGATTACGCTCAGCAATTAAAGCCTCAATTTCTTCCGCGCGGTTGTCTTGTTTCTTCTCTTCGTAAAGTGTATCAAAACACTTAAAAATTTTGTCAATTTTGATTAAAAATGCTTCAATTTCTTGCTTATTTTGCTCGTTATATTCGTGATTTAGCACTACTGGATTTGCTTCTTTGATAAAATCAAAGAGAGATGCAATCGCGTTTGGAGTGTTGAGGTCATCATTCATTTCTTGCTCAAAATTTGCGATAAATTTGTCCAAATTTGCCTTTAATTGCTCGTTGTAAGTAGCGCCCTTATTGCGCTTTAAATTGTAAATAAAGTTGTCAATTCGCTCCAAGCCCGCTTCACTAGATTTAATTACGCTAGCGCCAAATTTTACAGGGCTACGGTAGTGACTGCTCGCGAAAAACCACCTCAAAGCACGCGCGCCGAATTGCCCAACTGCATCTTCGATAGTCACAAAATTGCCTTTTGATTTACTCATTTTTTGTCCATCTTCGGCTAAAAGCATACCAGAATGAACCCAGTAATTTACGGGTTTATCACACCCCAAAGCCACACTTTGCGCGATTTCATTTTCGTGATGAGGGAAAGAAAGTTCCCTACCGCCACCGTGAATATCAAATGTACTGCCTAAATATTTTGTACTCATAATCGTACATTCAATATGCCACCCTGGGTAGCCTTGCCCCCAAGGGCTATTCCAACGCAAAACAGAGTTATCTTGCGCCTTTTTCCACACGGTAAAGTCGTATGGGCTGTGTTTACCCTCTTTTACCTCAATTCTAGCGCCAGCATTTAGCGCATCAAGTGTGTTTCCACTCAAAATACCGTAATTTTTGATTTTTGTCACATCAAGGAACACATCTCCGTTTAATTCGTAAGCGTAGCCTGTGTCAATCATTTTCTGTACCGCTTCGATAATTTCCACGATATGCCCAGTTGCACGCGGTGAAATATTTGGTCTAGCGCAACGCAACAAGTCTAAAAAGTGCCAAAGCGTGCAAATATTCATATCAATTAGTTCCATAGGGTGCATTTTCATTTCTTTGGCTTTGAGTTGAATTTTGTCCTCGCCTTGGTCAGCGTCACCCACGATACTACCAACATCGGTAATATTGCGCACATAAAACACACGGTAACCCAAATATTCAAGATACGATTTCAACACATCATACCCAACATAAGTACGCGCGTGTCCCAAGTGTGGTGGCATATACACAGTCACACCACACACATACATTTTTACTTCCTCAGGGTCAATCGGCACAAAAAGTTGCTTATCGCGCGAAAGCGTGTTGTAAAGCATCAATTTATTTTCTATCATTAACAAATTCCTTTTTTAGTAATTATATTTATGATTTTTATTTTAAATTTGTATCAATTGTATTTAAATTAGTTTGTCATTTTTTCCAAATATTCATCGTAACTGCACATTCTATCAATCAACTTGCCATCTTTAATTTCAAATACGCGGTTTGCGACACTTTGCGCGAGTTCGTGGTCGTGAGTACTAAAAAGCATTGCGCCCTTAAAGTCAGTCATACCCTCGTTTAGGGCGGTAATACTCTCCAAATCTAAGTGGTTGGTTGGCTGGTCCAAAATCAACACATTTGCATTCATCACCATAAGGCGCGAAAGCATACAACGCACTTTTTCGCCACCAGAAAGCACTTTTACCTTTTTCAACCCGTCATCACCACTAAACAACATTCTACCTAAAAATCCGCGCAAGTATGTGCTATCTTTTTCCTTGCTGTATTGCGCAAGCCATTCTACAATATTAAAGTCATTATCAAAATAACTAGCAGTGTCTTTTGGCAAATCACCTTTTATTACGGTCGTTCCCCAAGAAACTTTGCCCGAATAATCGGTAATTTCTCCACCTAAAATACTTAATAGCGCACTTACAGCGTTTTCATTATCACCCAACACAACTACTTTGTCATCACGATTTAAGCGGAAAGAAATGTTATCTAAAAGCGTTTTGCCGTCGTGTACATAGGTAAGTCTATCCGCTTCCACAATGTCTTTACCCAACTCGCGCTCATATTTAAAGTTTACATACGGATATTTGCGGTTTGAGGTTGGCATTTCCTCAATTTGGATTTTATCTAGCATCTTTTTACGGCTAGTCGCCTGCTTTGCGAGTGATTTTTTCGCACCAAAACGGCGGATAAATTCCTTTAATTCCTCAATTCTCTCTTCTTTTTTCTTATTTTGTTGTTTAATTTGTTGTTGCATTAATTTACTAGATTCGTACCAAAAATCATAGTTGCCTGGCCACATATTAATTTTACCATAGTCAATATCGACAGTATAAGTACTAACAGTATTTAAAAAGTGGCGGTCGTGCGATACAACAATCACAGTTCCTGGGTAATTTATGATAAATTCTTCTAGCCATTCGATACTTTTTGGGTCCATATGGTTGGTAGGCTCATCGAGTAGCAAAATATCAGGAGTACCAAAAAGTGCTTGCGCAAGCATTACTTTTACTTTAATCGCACCGTTTTGGTCCGCCATAAGCGCATAATGCAATTCTTCTGGCACACCCAAGCCATTTAATAACTTTCCAGCGTCCATTTCAGCGTCCCAGCCGTTCATTTCAGCAAATTCCATTTCAAGAGCGGCAGCAAGATTACCATCATCTTCGGTAAAGTCCTCTTTGGCGTATAGCGCATCTTTTTCTTTCATAATTTGATACAAACGCTTGTTGCCCATAATAACTGTGTCCATAATGCTATACTCATCAAAAGCAAAGTGGTCTTGTCGCAAAACAGACATTCTAAGTTTAGGCGGAATATCAATGCTACCTTTGCTGGCTTCGAGTTCGCCACTCAAAAGTTTTAAAAAAGTAGATTTTCCTGCACCATTCGCTCCTATTACACCATAACAGTTACCTGGTGTGAATTTGAGATTTACATCTTTAAATAACGGCGCACCGCCAAAAGACAATTCCATATCAGTAACGGTAATCATAGGGACTCCTTTAAATTAAATTTTAAAT
>CAVBHV010000073.1:0-4440 GCA_963595385.1 bacterium | reverse complement strand
TCCCACCAGAAACAACAGGTCTGCGGACTTGTTTTTTTGTTTAGTTTGGACTCGAGCAAGACCTCCGCGATAACGAACGGTATTAGAAGAAAAAGTAATAATTAAAAACGAGAGTAGAGAGTATCGAATACAAGGTCGATGGTTCGAGTCCATTGCTTCCCACCAGAAACAACAGGTCTGCGGACTTGTTTTTTTGTTTAGTTTGGACTCGAGCAAGACCTCCGCGATAACGAACGGTATTAGAAGAAAAAGTAATAATTAAAAACGAGAGTAGAGAGTATCGAATACAAGGTCGATGGTTCGAGTCCATTGCTTCCCACCAGAAACAACAGGTCTGCGGACTTGTTTTTTTGTTTAGTTTGGACTCGAACGGGTGCGCCCGAAAAAGTTGCCAGAGGCAAGTTTTTAGCACCCCGCCGTGAAAGTGGAGCGAAGCGAAACGGAGCGAGTCCATTGCTTCCCACCAGGTTAAGCAAAAAAAGGTCCAATGTGACCTTTTTTGCTTAACAACGATATTTGCCTAACGGCAAGTGATATTGCTCCGCAATGATATTCGCTTGCGCGAGTGATATTGCAAACTTTGTTTGCAGTGAAGGCAAGTAAAGCAAATAACATATCATTATGAGCGTAGCGAATAATATCACTACGAGCGTCAGTGAGTAATATCATTGACCGTGAGGTCAATATCATTAAATATTTAATCAATCATCAATTTTTCTTATGTGCTAGGTCAATATCATTATTTTTTATTAATTTCTAGGCTTAGCATATAATAACTATAATCGCAAATTTTGTCGTTTGTGACAAAAAAAATTAATTCAATCTTGCAATTTTTTATCTTTCGTGGTATATATAATATATATGATAAGGATTTTTTATGAAAAAACAAAAGATGTAGGCAAGATGCTATACATTATAGACACGCAAAACAACACTTGTATGCGTTTGGGGGACACTCAATTTGGGAGTGTTATTTTTAGCGTAAGTAGTTTAGTAAGCAAAAATTCTACTATAAATAGCGTAAATATTACTCCCGAACAACCAGAGATTTGGGCTGTTTTTAACGAATTGCTAAAAGACCTCAACAAAACGCGTACTAATTTGCCAAATAAGCCAAAAAGCCTCAGTGACTTTTCATATTTGTATAATAATGGTTATTTGCCGTTTCGCCAAAATGATGCTTTGAATTTTTGTGACCAACTGCAAAATAAACAAGGCGAGCGTAATTTTACCAGCCTCACGAAAACAAGTTGGGACATTAAAATTGCCACTATCACTTGTGGTAAAAACGAGATTGTTACTTTCGAGAAAAACGGCATATATGCGCCGATAATAACCGATTTGGAGATGTTTAAGCAAAAATGTGTTGACTTGCCACAAATTGAGCAATGCAAAGACTATCAAGATTGCGTGTTATGCACAAACGGCTATCGTGATTTTTGCAAAAACAGCGAATTAGTTAGGTAATTTATGTGCAATAATGGGCAAAAAGTTGCCTTATTTTTATTTTACAAATGTTCTAAAAATGTTTTACTTTTTCCACAAAAAATGATATAATAATCTATATTACGGAGGAAAAATGCGCATTTTAGGTATTGACCCAGGGTATGGAATTATAGGTTTTAGCATTATTGACAAAAAACGAACGGGCAACGAGGTTGTAGATTACGGAGTAATTACGACACCAAAGGATATGCAGTTTAATGAAAGGCTGAGAGCGATTTACGAAAGTATGGGCAAATTGATTGATAATTACGCGCCAGATGAAGTGGCTATCGAAAAACTTTATTTCAACAAAAATATCACCACAGGCATACCAGTAGCGGAGGCTAGGGGAGTGATTTTGCTGAGTATAGTGATGAAAAATATACCCGTTTTTGAGTACACACCGCAAGAAATCAAAATGGCGCTTACGGGGCTAGGCAAGGCAGATAAAAGCCAAGTGCAATTTATGGTAAAGACACTTCTGCATTTGACAAAAATTCCACGCCCCGATGATGCGGCTGATGCGGTAGCAGTGGCGCTTTGTCACACTCAAACCAACCAAACAATGCGCGGATTGTAGGAGAAATCTATGTTAAGTTTTATAAAAGGAATATTAGCAGACAAAGGCTTTGGTACGATTGTAATTGACAACCACGGCATAGGCTACGAAATCAATGTAACATCGTTTTGCGAAAATTCAATAGGCACTATCGGCGAGGAAGTGCAAGTCTATACATACCTCAATGTGCGCGAAGATGAAATGACTTTGTTTGGCTTTCGTGATAAGTTTGAAAAAGAGGTTTTTTTGAAATTATTGCTTGTAAATGGTGTCGGACCTAAAATGGCAATCAATATTTTGAGTGGCGTGAGTGCGCAAGATTTGAGTTTTGCGATTGCTACACAAAATGCAAGCGTTTTCAAAGGTATCAAAGGTGTTGGCGCGAAAATTCGTGATAGAATTTTACTTGAACTAAAAGAAAAAATTGATGCATTAAGCCACCTTGCCGAGGTGGATATGACCGCTTGTGAACTCAACCAAAGCGAAAACTTTGCGCAAGCGTTGACAGTGCTTACCGACTGGGGTGTGCCAAAATCGCAAGCGCAAGACATTTTGACTAAGGTTTACGATACGAGCGACACTATGGAAAATTTAATTGCAAAAGCCTTTAAAGAATTAGGGAGATAATGACTTATGTTTATGGAAGATGATGATAGGTTTATCGCAAGCACAAAATCAGACATTGATGAAGTTATTGAAAACAGTCTGCGTCCGACCAGCCTAAACGAGTATGTGGGGCAAAGCAAAATAAAAAATAGCCTATCTATATATATACAAGCAGCAAAAGCGCGAAACGAAGCGCTGGACCATGTGCTACTTTTTGGACCTCCAGGGTTGGGTAAAACTACTCTTTCTCACATTATCGCAAACGAACTAGGCGCACAAATTAAAATCACCAGTGGACCCGCTATCGAACACGCCGCCGACCTTGCAGCGATTCTCACAAATTTGGGGCGGAACGATGTGCTTTTTATAGATGAAATTCACCGATTGAGTAGGGCGGTTGAGGAAGTGCTGTACCCAGCAATGGAGGACTTTGCGCTCGACTTTGTGGTGGGTAAAGGACCCGCTGCCAAAAGCATAAGGCTAAAAATTCAACCTTTTACGCTAATTGGCGCTACCACGCGTGCTGGTATGCTCACAGGGCCATTGCGTGATAGGTTTGGAGTATTAGGTAGGCTTGAATTGTACGAGCCAAAGGAATTGAGCGAAATTTTAAATCGTTCGGCAAATATTTTGAATATTGATATAACGCCCGAGGCATCACTGCTGATTGCGCAAAGTTCGCGCGGAACTCCGCGTATCGCAAATAGGTTTTTAAAGCGTATTCGCGACTACGCCGATGTAAAAGGTACAGGGAAAATCGACCTCGATATTACGCACAAAGCGCTCAAAATGATGGAAGTCGATGAAATAGGTCTTGACTTTATCGACCACCGCATTTTATCGACAATTATCGACAAATTCGGCGGAGGCCCTGTAGGGCTAGACACCTTGTCCGCTGCCACGGGTGAGGAAGCAACCACTATTGAGGAGGCTTACGAGCCATTCCTTATTCAACAAGGCTTTATCGCGCGCACCAGCAAAGGGCGTGTCGCAATGCCTCGTGCGTATGAGCATTTGGGCAAAAAATTAGATGAAAATAAAGAACAGCAACTGCAAAAGATAGCAAAAGACATTTTCCCCGAATAAAAGTCAAAATTTGCGGGCAAAATGATTGCTTTATTTTGTAAAATATGTATAATTAATGTTATACTACTAATAAAGGAGAATTTATGTTCAATCAATTATTGGCTGAAACTCAACAAGGTAACAACTCAACGCTTTGGATTTTGCTTGCTTTGCTCGGCGTGTTGATTATTGCGTATATTTTTAGTTATTATAGGCGTAAAAAATACAATCAAGAAACTTCAAATATGCTCAGCGCGTTGAAACCAGGGGACAAGGTTAAGACTTACAGCGGTTTTTATGGAACAGTCGTTTCTATCAAAGAAACTACAGACGGCAAAGTAGTGACTTTGGAAACGGGCGATGACAAACACAAAAGTTATACAACTATCGACTCAAACGCGATTTATTGTATTGACAAAAAAGAGGACATCGTTTACGACACTGATGGCAATATCGTTATGCCTGCTGATGAAGAAAAAACAGAAACTAAGCCTGAAATTGTAGAAGAACAACCAGCGGAGCAACCAGCGGAAAACGAAGCAGATACTGCAAACGAAACCGAAAGCGATGCTAATGTTGTGGTAGAAGAAGCCCCTGAGGACAAACCTACTAAAAAGCGTTCTACAAAGAAAAAATAAAAATTTCTACAATGAAAAATGAAAAGTAAAATTTAAAGAAATGAAAAGTTTTAAAAAGAAATGAAAATTTTACAAAAAATAAAAAAT
>CAVBHV010000072.1:0-4489 GCA_963595385.1 bacterium | reverse complement strand
CCAAAGAAAAAAACATTAAAGAAGAAATCGCAAGACCTAGAATTTGATGGAATGAAGCAAATGGTGATGCAATTTGATGAGAACCACACTCCACAAGAACAACCAGAACAACAAAATGAGGCAGAGCAAATAGATTTAATCGAAAACAAAAAAGAGAAATCTAGTGGCTCCAAACGCGCAAAGAAAAACAAACGAAAGAATAAAAATTCGCAAAAAACTGCCGATGAAACTACTATTGTTGAAACAATGGATATAGCCCGAAATGATAAACAAAATAGCAGTAACGAAAAATTTATTCTTAGTAAATTTCCTAGATTGAAAGAGTCTAGTAGGGTAAAATTAGCCAAACCGCGTTCCAAAAAGGAAATGGACAGTTATATTTACACGCCACTACCACCGACCGATACGCATAACCCTATAAGAAAAATTTTAGGAAAAATAACAAACGAAACACCAAAAACTGACATTAGACAAGAATTATTGCAAAAAATGCGCAAAACTAAATAAACGGAGATACAATTATGAAATTGACATCATTTAGAGTACAAAATTTCAGGTCATTTATTGATAGTGGTTGGATAAATTGCGAAGATGTGACTGCAATCGCGGGCGTAAATGAGGCTGGAAAAAGTAACCTTTTGCGTGCACTTTGGAAATTGAAACCTGCTTTTCGTTCGGACAATAAAATCGTACACGCAGATTTGCCGATTGACAAATTTGATGAAATTATGGATATGGAAGAGATGCCTGAGTTTATCTCTGCAAAATTTAAATTGCGCCCTCTCGACAAAGAACAAATTGCAAAGAAATTTCCTGATATTCCTACCTTTGATACTGTCGAAGTATCGCGCAGTTTGAGTGGTCAGTACAAGGTGAAAATTCCAGCGAAAATAGAAGAAAAAGATGCCAAAAGGTTATCCGATTTTATTGTCAAAATGATGCCAGGTTTTATATATTATAGCAACTATGGAAATCTCGATAGCAACATTTATCTTCCGCAAATGTTGGAGAAATTTAACAAGTCTGGTGTAAATGCAATCAGTAAATCAAAGCGCCGTACGGTAAAATTATTGCTAATGTATATCGGTATTACGCCTGAAATGTTGGTGTGTGATAGTACTGTTTTGGAAAATGCTTCTAAAAAATCGATTAAACTTACTAGCGAGCAGTTGCAAACTCTTGCAGAAACCAAAGACCGCTACGCAAAACTCTTTAAAGAGGCAGGTGAGCGACTTTCTCGTGAGTTTAACCAGTGGTGGAGACAGGGCAAATACAAATTTGAGTTTGCGTTCGATAATGGAAATTTGACTATTTTTGTAACCGATAGCGAGGGAATACGCGCTCCACTTGATGAACGCAGTGTCGGTATTCAGTGGTTCTTGTCATTCTTTTTGGTATTTACTTTGGAAAGTCAGTTATTTTACACAAATACAGTTATGTTGCTTGATGAAAGCGGTGCAACGCTTCACGGGCTTGCGCAACAAGATTTGGTAAGATTTTTTGATGAATTATCAAAGTCAAATCAACTTATTTATTCCACTCACAGCAGTTATATGTTGCCTACTGAGCATTTAAGTCGTACAAAAATTGTATATAAAGATGGAAAGGGGCATAGTGTCGTTTCAAATAATTTCAATGCTAAAAGTAACGCTAGCAAGGCTTCACTTATACCTATAAATACATCTCTAAGTATGCAAATATCAGGTGATATTTTGCGCGGTAGCACGCCAGTACTGGTTGCGAGTGAAGTGGACAGAATTTACCTTAATTTTATGAAAAACTGCCTAATTTCGTTTGGCGAAATCAATGAAAATTTGCGTGAAAAGCCTACTATTTTTGTAAAATCTGCCTTGAATGGTATTGAGGGTACGGCGCAAGTAATTGAGCAAGATTGCGGGCTTCCACATGTGTTCTTTGATAATAACGAACAAAATGTGGCGCAATATCAAATGTTGCGTGCGGGTACATATAAAAACAATAAAAAACTTATTACTTTAAATCAAATCGGCAATTTTGAAACTTTGGAAGATTTAATTCCTTACGAAGTGTTTGCGCAATCTTGCGGAAATTATTTGGTAGATATTTATGGGAGCGAATTTGCTATTCGTACCAACCAACCGTTTATCAAGCAATTAGAGAATACAAAACGAGTTAATCCATTGCCAGATAATTATCGTGAGCAGGTGGCAAAATTGGCAGTAGAATATATGGAGCAAAACAAACGCAAATTGAAGTCGCTTAAACTTGCTAGCAAGAATTGGGGCAAATTATTTGATTTATTTGCGGAAAATAAGTAGTATTATGCGTTGCATAGTACTTTAAAGTAGAAAAATTAAGCAAAGTCAAAAAACCTTTGCTTTTTTTGTTGTTTTGTGGTATATTGTATATGTAATGAAGGAGAGATAAATATGAACAACAAAAAAGTATTGATTGGTATTGCGTGGACTTACGCAAATAGTGACATTCATCTAGGGCATGTGTGTGCGTATATGCCGGGTGATGTGTTAGCGCGCTACCACAGAGCGGTTGGTAACGATGTATTGATGGTGAGCGGTACAGACTGTCATGGTACCCCAACTACCGAACGCGCTATTCGCGAAAACAAGACTCCGCAAGAAATTGTTAATCGCTACCACGAGCAATATGTGGAAGTTTTTAAGAAAATGGGTATGAGTTACGACTGTTATACAATGACAGCAACTCCTTATCACGCAGAAAAAGTGCAAGAGATGATTTTAAAATTAAAAGAAAATGGCTTTATTTACCCAAAGACAGAGCCAGCATCTTTTTGCCCAAAGTGCAATAAATTTGTATATGATAGGGAAGTTGAAGTAATTTGTCCTAAATGTGGTACTGTTAGTAAAGGTGACCAGTGCGGAAATTGTGACTATGTTTTTCAAGCACAAGATTTATTAAAAGGTAAATGTCGTATTTGTGGTAGTCAAACTGAAATTCGTGACAACACAAACCTTTATTTTGCTTTATCAAAGTTTGAAGCACCTTTGCGCGAGCATTTTAACACAGCAAAGCAGTATTGGCGTAAAAATGCAGTAAACGAAACGGAAAAATTCTTAAATGAAGGCTTGCTTGATAGAGCTGTTACTCGTGACTTAAACTGGGGTATAAAAGTACCACTTGAAGGTTATGATGACAAGAGGATTTATGTATGGATTGAGGCAGTGTGGGGGTATGTGACTGCTACGCAAAAATATTGTGACGAGCATAATCTTGATTGGCGCGACTGGTGGTTTAAGTCAACCGACCGCGAGAATTTAATCTATATGTGTCACGGTAAGGATAACATCGTGTTCCATACAATTATTTTCCCTGCATTGCTTATGGCGACTAATGACCCATATTTGATGCCAGAACACTGTGTAAGTAGCGAATTTTTAAATATCAATAGTGAGAAAATCAGTAAAAGCAAAGGCAATGGTTGGCCTATGCTTGATATGCTCGAAAAATTTGATGCAGATAGTTTGAGGTACTTCTGTATTGCAAATGGTCCAGAAAAGCGCGACAGTAACTTTACTTTTGCAGACTATCACGCTGTCCACAACGGCGAAATTGTAAACAAGTTCGGGAATTTTGTAAATAGAACTCTAAACTTTAAAGGTCTAGAAGGTGAATTGCCAAATGGCACAATGAATAATGAAATTGCAACTAAAATTAGTGAAACTTATGAGAAATGCGGTCAAGAGATACTATCAAACAACTTCAAAGATGCATTGGCGACAGTTATGAGTTTGGTTGATGTTGGCAATAAATATTACGATGAGCAAGAACCTTGGAAATTATTTAAAGAGGACAAGCAAAAATTTAATGATGTTATTTATGCTTGCGTACAAGTAATTGCAAATCTTGGTAATCTTTTGGACCCATTTATGCCTTTTGCATCAAAGAAAATTCGTGATTATTTGGGTATTAAACAAGTAAAATGGGAGAAAATTGTGGTAAATGGAGGTAAATACGGCACAATCGAGCCATTATTTACACGCCTTACCGACAAAGATGTAATGTAATGAAGAATGTTTTATTTGATTTGGAAGGGACTCTAATTGATAGCCAAAAATTGCAAATTAGAGTATTAAAAGCCGTATTTAAGCATTTTGGTGTCAGTACTTATAGAATGGATATGGTCGCCTTAATTGGGCCTCCGCTAATAAATACTTTTGAAAAGTATTTTGGCAAAGAAAATGCACAAACTGCAATGAATTACTATATGCAGGTGTTCAATGAAATCAAAATTAAAGATATTTATGTAAACGCCGAAGTGAAAAAAGTCTTACCATTGCTCAAAAGTTGTGGGTTTAAGTTATATACTACTAGTTTGCAAGTTGTAGAAATTGTCAAACGCGAATTAGAATATTTGGGCATTTTAGATTATTTTGATGCTGTTGTAGGTGATGATAAAGAAAAACCTTATACATCAAAAACTGAATTAGTAAAAAAATTAATAAAAAGTAAAAAATTTGATAAAGATGCTACC
>CAVBHV010000071.1:0-4508 GCA_963595385.1 bacterium | reverse complement strand
ATAATAGATTATATAATATTTCAAAAAAAATACCAAACGATTTTGATAATTTTTGCTAAAATTGCCATAAAAATCTATTTTTTAGCATTTTTCGATAATTTCGAGCCATTTTTGGTAATTTTTCTCGCGTTGTGTGTCGTGCGCGGTCGGTTTGTATATTTTGCGCGAAGCGTAGAGATTGTTTAGGTCTGCAAAATTTTTAAACGCGCCAAAGCACAGTCCGCACATATAACAAGCGCCGAGCGAGGTCGATTCGGTTTCCGCGGAAACGGCAACAGGGAAGTGCAAAATATCACTTTGGAATTGCATCATAAGTCCGTTATTTGACATACCGCCATCGACTTTGAGTTCTTTTTCCGAAATAGGGAAAGTATCGCGCATACAATCAAACACTGCACGCGTATTGTATGCAATTCCGCGCAAAACGGAGCGCACTAGTTGAGCGGAAGTAGTGGCAAGCGTGATACCCTCAAATTTTGCGCGCGCATCACCTTTCCAGAATGGCGCACCTAGTCCTGCTAGCGCTGGCACAAAGAAAACCCCGCCCGTGTTTGCTACAGAGCCTGCTAGCGTTTCACTTTCCTTTGGTGACTCAATTAAGTGCAAACTATCTTGAAGCCAGTTGATACAAGCGCCCGCTGTGTACATATTGCCTTCCAATGCAAAAGTCATACCCTCGCGCGTGCGCCATGCAACAGTGGTGAGTAGTCTTTGATTGAATACAGGTGTATTGCCGATATTTGCAAGCATAAAAGCACCCGTGCCGTATGTTGTTTTCATATCGCCAGTTTTGACACAATTTTGCCCCAAAAGCGAGCCTTGTTGGTCGCCGATAATTCCGCCGATTTTGAGCGTTTTGCCCTTAATCACGCAATCGCCTACATATTCATCACAATTTACAATTTGCGCAAGCGTTTCGCGCGGAATACCAAAAAATTGACACAATTCGTTGTCCCAGTCTTGAAGTTTGAGGTTGTAAAGTAGCGTCCTACTTGCGTTTGAATGGTCTGTTACAAAACTTTGTCCGTTTGTAAGGCAATAAATAAGATAAGTATCCAAAGTACCAAAATACAATCTACCTTTTGCGCGCGCCTTGGCAACTTTTTCATTGTTTCGTAGTAGCCAAGACATTTTGGTTGCGCTAAAATACGAACTAGGTATCAGCCCTGTGCGTTTGTGGAGCATATCGCAAGTGCGTTTGCTCTTTTTTAACTCCATAATTTCTTCGTGCGTGCGCCTACACTGCCATACAATCGCCTTTGCGTAAGGCTTGCCAGTCTTTGGGTCCCACGCAACGGTAGTTTCACGCTGGTTGGTGACTCCTAGACCAAAAATACTATCCTCTGGCAAATCAGAAATGGTGCGAGCAAGACATTCAACGACATTGTTGACAATTTCCACCGCATCTTGTTCGACCCAACCAGGTTTTGGATAGTATTGCGTAATTTTTTTCCTTGAAACATTGATAATTTCGTGACCAGTGAGGTCATATGCGAGTGTGCGGATTGAAGTTGTACCTAAATCAACCGCGATGATATAACGGCGTTTGTCCATTTTTTACCCCCTAAAAATAATGCTTTTTAAATTATTTTATCATTTTTTTACGAAAATAACAAACATTTGAAGAAACTTTGTTATTTATTTGACTTTAATTTCATTTAATTTTAAAATTAAGATAGTAAAAAACAAGGAGAGGTTTATGCAAGAATTTGATGTTGCAATTATAGGCGCGGGAATTGTAGGGGCGTGCGTGTTTAGTGAACTTACGCGAAAAGGCGTAAAAGCGGTACTTTTGGAGGCAGGCAGTGATGTTAGTAACGGCAGTACAAAGGCAAATAGCGGGCTTGTCCACGCGGGCTACGACCCTGAGCCAAATACGCTAAAAGCGAAATTTAATATTCGTGGCAATCAACTTTACCCCGCAATGTGTGCAAGGTTAAAGGTAGATATTTTGCAATGTGGTACTTTGGTGGTTGCGCCCGAGAGCGGTAGGGACGGGTTAAATAGGTTGTATGAGCGCGGGCTTACAAACGGCGTGCAAGGTATGCGAATTATCGAGCGCAAGGAATTACACGCAATGGAGCCAAATCTTGCAGATAATGTAGATATTGCTCTTTTTGCATCGACTGGCGCGGTAATTTCGCCATATCTCACTTGTATTGCACTTTGCGAAGAAGGAGTAATAAATGGCGGGGAGGTGCGTGTAAATTTTGCCGTAGATAAAATCACTCAAAACGATGATAATTATACAATTTTTGCGCAAGATAAAAGCGTTACGGCTAAGTTTGTGGTAAACTGTGCGGGCGTTGGCGCAAACGAGATAAACGCGCTAGTAGGTGCTCCGCAAGTGCCTCTCAAATATGTAAAAGGCGCGTATCTTCTCCTTGATAAATCGCAAAAAGATTTTGTGCATCACCCTATTTTCCCTCTGCCAAACGAGTTGGGCAAAGGTGTGCTTGCAACTCCCACACTGCACGGAAATATTATGTTCGGTCCAAATGCAATTCCTTGCGAGCCTCACGATACTTCGGTCGATGCGGACAATATTGCAGAAATCAAGCAAAAAGTCGAAATGTCCGTAAAGTCACCAAATTACCGTAAGGTTATCAAACTTTTTGCGGGTGTTAGGGTAGTGAGCGGAGATGATTTTGTTATAGAGCGTTTTGGAGAAACAAACTTCTATTATACCGCTGGTATTTGCTCACCAGGTTTAACATCGGCGCCAGCGATTGCCGAGTTTTTGGTAAATGAAATGCACGCAAACGGGCTACAATTCCGCCTACACGAATTTGTGCAACGCAAGCCATATACTTGTACGGAAAAAATGAGCAAAAAGGACCTCAAAGAATTGATTAGACAAAACCCTAGTTTTGGTAAAATAATTTGCCGTTGCGAAAAAATTACTGAGGGCGAAATAATTGAGGCAATTCATTCTCCATTAAAGCCAACCGATGTCGATGCGATAAAAAGGCGTGTGCGCCCTACAATGGGTAGGTGTCAAGGGGGATTTTGCCTGCCAAAAGTAATAAAAATTTTGGCAAATGAAACGGGGCTAAGTCCAAAAGAAATAACCCTAAAAGGCGCGGGTAGCGAGATAATTTTAGACGATTTGAAAAATAATAAATAAATTCAAGAAAAATTCACTAAAAATCATTTTATGAGGTAAAAATGAAAAAAATTGATGTGTTAGTTGTAGGTGGTGGACCTTGCGGACTTGCTAGCGCAGTGGGCGCAAGTAATACGGGCGCAAGTGTGGTGGTTTTGGAGCGCGCAAGCCGTGCGGGTGGTATATTGAATCAATGTATTCACAACGGTTTCGGTCTGCACCTTTTCAATGAAGAACTTACAGGTCCAGAGTATGCGGAACGCTGGAAAGAGCGTGTAAAATCTTGCAAAAATGTGCAACTAATTACGGGAGCATTTTGCGAGGAAATCACCAAAATTGATACGGGCTATTTGGTGTGCGCAAGCAGTGCGGAGGGTTTGCTAGAATTTGAGGCAAAAGCGGTAGTGCTTGCTATGGGGTGTAGAGAAAAACCCGCTGGCTCAATTTTGCTCGCTGGTGATAGACCCGCTGGCGTGTTTACCGCTGGCTGTGCGCAAAGATTAATCAATATTGATGGCGAAAAAATAGGCAAGCGCGTAGTGATTTTGGGGTCGGGCGATATAGGTTTGATTATGGCTAGAAGGCTCGTGTGCGAGGGCGCGGAAGTAGTGGGAATTTACGAAATTATGCCTCAAAGCGGAGGTTTGGCGCGTAATATCACACAGTGCGTGCGCGATTTTGATATTCCACTTCATTTGTCAACAACTGTTACCCGCGTGGTAGGTAAAAAACGCGTAGAGGGCGTATATGTAGCCCCCGTAAATGAGCGATTGCAACCCGTAAAGGAACTAGAAAAATTCGTGCCTTGCGATACGCTTCTTTTGTCCGTTGGACTGCTTCCAGATAATGAAATTGTGTCCTCTTTGAGACTAGAATGGTGCAATGTAACCAACTCTTTTGAGGTCGATGAATATTACCAAACTTCTAGCACGGGGTTATTTTGCGCGGGCAATGTGTTGCATGTAAACGACCTTGTTGACAATGTGTCAAGCGAGGGCGAGCGCGCGGGGAATTTTGCTGGAATTTACGCAAAAACTGGACTAAATACTAACCAAAAAATTGAAATCACTCACGATGAACATATCAAATATACCGCACCAAAATACATATATGATACGGGCGAGGGGGAGACAAAAATTTCTTTCCGCGTAGATAAGAATTATAGGCGAATTGTAATTTCAGCCATAAGTGGCGGACAAGAAATTAGCAAACGCCCTAGTCCCGCTGTAACTGCTGGGGAAATGCAAACTTTGATGATTGACAAATCAAAAATTGTCCACGACCTCCACCTAAAAATTACCGTTTTAGATGAAAAATAAAGCAAAATAATTCATATAATAAACAAACTAAAAAAGACAAGAATAAGTAAAAATTACCTAAACAAAAAACACAATATCGTATT
>CAVBHV010000070.1:0-4526 GCA_963595385.1 bacterium | reverse complement strand
ACGCAAAGTTTTGTAACGAATTTTCTCGGCATCTAAGATTAGTTTTACCGAACCGCGTTTTGCTTTACACAGGGGACATTCTTCCCAAGGCTCCAAACCAGTAGCCATATAACCACAATCGGCACAAATCCAAGTGACTGGTTTTTCTTTTTTATATAGGCTACCATCACTCATTTGTTGGTACAATTCTTTAAAAATTTGCTTGTGATACTTCTCCACTTCCACCACTTGCAAAAAGAGTTCTGCGATATCAACAAAGCCTTCCTCCTCTGCAATTTGGGCAAATTCGACATAGGCTTTTGCATCTTTTTCCTCATCTTCCGCACCAAGCCTTAAATTTTCGCATAAATCCCATTTTTCGCGGAAAGGAAAGCCTGCGACAATGTCAATATTATCAATTTGCGCATCTTCACCATCTTGAATAAATGTGTAAAACATACGCGCGTGGTTAAATTCTTGATACACTATTTCATCAATAATATCGGCAATATTTTTGTATCCGTTCATTCGTGCGCCGTACTCGATAAACTCATACCTTGTGCGTGCTTGACATTCGGCTGCATAACTGCGTGCCAAATTTTCATAAGTTCTGCTTTCGCTTAATTTCATAAATACCTCCATTTGTGTTGGGGCTTTTGCAAACTTTTTTACAAAAAATATTTATTGCGTTTTTTGCAAAACATAGTTTTTTAAACTTCCTCAACAATCTTAAAGCCAGTATGTGTTTAATTGACAAAAATATTCTAAAAATTAATCTAAACCGACAAAAAAACTTGAAAAGACTTTTTCAATGTGCTAAAATATTTACATAAATTTAAAAAAGAGGATTGCACAAATGAAATTTTGGAAAGAATTTAAAGCCTTTATTAGCAAAGGCAACATTATTGATTTGGCAGTTGCCGTAGTAATAGGTACTGCTTTTAACAAAATCGTTTCTAGCCTAGTAAACGATATTATTATGCCGTTGATTACTTGGGGGTTAGGCGCAAACAGCCTTGCGGACCTTTCTATTGTCCTTCAACGCGACGAAACAGGTGTAGCAACTCTAACTTGGAATTATGGTAACTTTATTCAATCAATAATTGATTTCTTGATTATTGCGCTTACTATCTTTATAGTGTTGAAAATTGCAATGAAAAGTTCACAAATGTTCAAGGAAACTACAAATGCGCTTAAAATGTCTACTAAGCAAGAAAAGAAAAAGTTAAAAGAACAAGGCGTTGACCTCAAAGACCACCAAGCGGTACGCAAGGCTTTAGCGGAAATGCACAAGAAAGAGATTGAAGAAAAAGAGGCTGAAGAAGCCAAAAAGAAAGAAGAAGCATATCGCAATAGTACGGAAGGCTTGTTAAAAGAAATTCGCGACTTGTTAAAAGAAAATCAACAATTAAGCGAAAAACTTGCAGAAAAAGACGAGCAAGACACCAAAAAGGAATAAGCAAAAAAACAGGTTTTTGACCTGTTTTTCTATTTTCTCTCTGAGTTACTGGAATAAGTTGCGTAATTTTGTGTTTTGGTATCTGGCTCTACAACGATAGAATTTTTGGCGTAATTATCGATATATTTTGAGGTACTAACGGGTTGCGGTACGGGATTAAGTTGAACTAAAATTGTATCAAGACCGATTTTGCAAATACATTGATAAGGTATGAAAATATCTTCTCTACTCTTAAACATTCCCGATTTTATCCCTGGCACGACTACACCTAACACTTTTGCGCTATTTTGCTCAAATATCAAATCAATAATATGCCCTAATCTACGCCCATCTGTTAGGTTTACGACCATTTTTGACCGCAATTCGGTAAAACTTATTTCCATTCAATTCCCCATTAATATTTGTGACTTCCCTACATTTTTTAGTATTTGTATTCTTTATTAATATATGATAATTATGTGGAATTGATAACCTAATATATTTTTGCAAAATTTTATCGCTATCGTTTAATAACTTTTCGCTAAACAAAATATTTCTTGACAATTTCAAGCGCATTTTTCTCCAAACGACTTACTTGCGCTTGGCTGATACCCACCTCATCACTCACCTCTACTTGCGTACGCCCCAAAAAGTATCTCAATAGCAAAATTCGTTTTTCACGAGGAGCAAGTTCGGTAAGTGCATCTTGAATGGAAACATTATCAAGCCATTTATCATCAGCGTTTGTAATGTCCGCGATATGGTCGCCCAATTCCGAAGCATCTGGGTCATCGCTAAACATCGGTTCGGACAAAGACATTGGCTCGGAAATTGCATCAAGTGCGCACGCAACTTGCCTATAAGGAGTATCAAGGTCTAATGAAATTTCTTCTAATGTTGGCTCACGCTGGTATGTTGCGCCTAACTTTTCTCTTGATTGCAACGCACGATACGCTATATCTCGTAGGCTTCTACTTACGCGAATAGCACTATTGTCACGCAAAAATCGGCGTATTTCCCCCACAATCATCGGCACAGCGTATGTGCTAAATTTTACATTCAACGACATATCAAAATTTTCAATCGCTTTGAGGAGTCCTACACAACCGACCTGAAACAAGTCGTCCATATTTTCCTTGCGATTTACAAATCGTTGCACCACACTCAACACCAATCGCATATTACCAAAGATAAATTGCTGTTTTGCGGACTCATCACCTTGTTTAATTTTTATCATTAGTTCGCTTAACTCTTGCGCAGTAAATTTTGGCAGAGTGGAAGTGTCCACCCCGCAAATAACCACTTTGTTTGACATTTTTCCTCCAAAATAAATAATCAAACAATAGTGTCGGCAAGTAGATACACTTTTATACAAACTAAATCAGTTTTGCCATATCTTTTTTCATTTTTGATAAAATCTTCTTTTCAATTCGGCTAATATAACTTTGCGAAATGTTCAGCATATCAGCGACTTGTTTTTGTGTTTTTTCTTGTTGTCCATTTAGCCCAAAACGCATCGCTACAATTTGCTTTTCCCTACCATCTAGTTTTTCCAAAACTTTGTAAACAATTTCTTTTTCCATATCAATTTCCATTGATTTAAACGCTTCATCGACATCAATTCCTATTATATCACTCAAAAGCAATTCATTGCCATCATTATCTAGCGACAACGGCGAGTCTAGTGAAGTTTCTTTTTTCTGTTTGGACACCTTGCGCAAGTGCATCAAAATTTCATTTTCGATACACCGTGAGGCATATGTCGCTAACTTGATTTTTTTGCCCAAATTAAAAGTATTTACTGCTTTAATAAGCCCGATAGAACCAACGGAAATCAAATCTTCTAGTTCTACCCCTGTATTTTCAAATTTCTTTGAAATATAAACGACCAACCGCAAATTACGCTCAATCAACTCATCTTTTGCTGTTTCATCACCATTGCTAAGCCGAAGTAGGCACGCCATTTCTTCCTCATTTGTCATAGGGCTAGGCAAAGCCTCGTTGCTACACAAATAAAGTAGCATTTGCTCTTTTGACACATTTTCACCTATTCCCAAAGTCTTGATAAAAAGTTTTTTCAAAAACCCTAACATTTTGCAACCTCCAACAAATTAGTACCCACTATCGCTGTACAATCTCCACAACGAATTTTGCTATTTGATACACCTATGCAAGCCTTTTGCTCCACGCCATTTAGGCTTACCACGCAGTCAAAAACCAACATTTTATAACTACCACCTAGGCTACTTACCACGATAAATTCCGCATTTTCTAGCCCTAAATTTTCAGTTTTGCCCAACATAATTAACATTCGTTCGTGAGTGTTAAACCAGTAACCCAACTCTTTTTCCGCAAGCACCACGACCGCAAGCCCGTGAGAATTTTTGAGGCTATTTCCAGTATCCACAAAGCCACGAAATTTTTTAGTTTTACCTAGAATTGTAATACCAAAATCAACCGCACGCGCCCACTCTTTCCGCTTTGCGATAGAAATAATCAATCTTAATACGCCGACAAAAAACACAATTCCACAAACAAGTAGTGTGCCTAGCGGAATAGTTGACACATATCCTATATACATTGCATCATAAACTTGCACATTCATAAAACTAAATACCGCTATCAACGCCCCACCAAACGCAAATGTATAAAGACTAAATACCAAAAAGCGCAAAAATATTTTCTTGAAAGAGAAACAAACCATAAAACTCATCACTAGCGCTACACTAAATTTTAGCAAAACCGCCCAAATTCCGCCAAAAGGTATCAAAGGCGAAACAACTGCAAATCCCGCTCCGAACGCGCTAGCACAAATTATACCACTCTTGAAAATCGGCTGGCGCAATGTCTTTTGACTCAAAATCAAAAGTAGTGCATCAATCAAAAAATTATCTAGCAAGACATATTCAATCACAATTTGCATATCTCACCTCGCTAGACCTATTTTAGCGCAAACCGTTCTTTTTTGTTGGCAAAAATAAAAGATATATTACACGAAAAGTGCAATATATCCCGTAATTTTGTCGTTTCGCTAAATTTTGTCTTAAATCGTTATATTAAAATGAGATACTTTTAACAATTCACAAATACATAATAAACTAATTTAAAT
>CAVBHV010000069.1:0-4562 GCA_963595385.1 bacterium | reverse complement strand
GGATAGAAAATGGAATATTACAATATAAATCATTCCGCAAAGGCTGGAATTTGGGCACTCGGCGTGCCATTAATCGTTAGCCTTTTGGCTTCAATTATTGCTATTGTTTCTGGAAATGCGGAAACGGTCACCGAAAATGTGTATTTTTTGGTATTTACTAGCGTAGCGGTCGAACTAGGTTTTTTATTGGTAGCGTATTTACTAAGCAAAAAAGACCAAATAAACTGTCTAAATGCTTGCGGTATAAAGGCCAAATCACCATGGTACTTCTATCTCGTTGCAATTCTACTAGGCGTGGTGTTTTTGTTCTTATTTAACCCATTAATTGAACTATGGGAACGCTTGCTTGACACGATAGGCTACAATCTTGCCACAGACATAAACATTCCGCTTTCAAATGCTGGATACCTCGTGCTTGCCCTCGTATGCTTTGGAATTGTGCCTGCAATTTGCGAAGAAATGCTTTTCCGCGGGGTATTACTCAACGGTTTACGCGGATATGGGGCTTGCTTTTCGATAGGAATAAGCGCGCTACTATTTAGCCTAATGCACACAAACCTACAACAACTGCCATACACTTTGATTTTGGGTGTGATTTTAGGTATTATCGTATATTTTACCCGCGATTTAAAACTCAGTATGCTCATTCACTTTACAAACAATGCAGTGGCAATTCTATTGATGTACTTTACTCGTTCAAACAACAATCCGTTTGTTTGGTATGATATTTTGATTGCGATTGCATGCGTAATTGGTGCGATTGCGTTGATGATATTAATCATTTATTTTTTAAAGAAAAAATCAACGGCAACACAAGACTTAAATCAAAGCAATGAGCAAATTTTAGACAAAAATGCAAGAAATAGACTTTTATCTCTACCTATCATAATGGGTGTATTGATTTTGATTATTTTTAGTTTAAACAAATTTGGAGTATTATGAAAAAATTAGTTGTTCAAGACAAAAAAATATTTTATGCGGGGCTAGTATATTTTATATGTATAGTGCTGTACATAGGCGTGCGCATACTTTGGGGCACGGGAATTTTTAAAAATGTGGACCCTATAATCAGCGATTTGCTTTTTTCTACCGCCGTACAAATTTTGATACTCGCTGGGCTACCATTCTTGCTATGGAAATTGCTTGCAAAACAAACATTCAAGCAAACGGCTCAACAATTCTTTTTTAAAAAAGTATCCGTAAAGACAATTTTTATATCCTTAGGCTTAGGTGTACTTACTTATATTTTAGTCATCTACGCCTCCACATTTTGGAACACAATCATAAACTTTTTGGGCTACACTCCTAGCAGTAGTAGTGGCACTAGCAGTAGCCTCCCCGTTTGGCTCGCATTTATCATAACTATCGTTACGACTTCGTTTATGCCTGGATTTTGTGAAGAAACCGCACACCGTGGTATGATACTCGGCACTTCGCGCAAAAACGGCTTTAAGAGGGCGATTTTGCTAAGTGCGCTGATGTTTGCACTCGCACACTTAAATATAGTACAATTCGGTCACGCATTCGTAGTAGGATTGATACTAGGTGCAGTTACATTCATCAGCCGTAGCATTTTCCCCGCTATGATTATTCACGGTACAAATAATTTTTGCTCTCTATATATGGACTATGCAAGCGCATACGACTGGGTCGGCGGAAATCTTATGGAGGGAGTCACAAATTTCCTCACAAATTCAAGCGTTTTCGTTAGCCTAATACTTGCATTTTTGGTGCTTGGTGTTGTACTAGTACTCGGCGGAATGTTGATTATGCAACTTTATATCGAAAACAAACGGAGAAAATTTGGTGAGTTTAAGCAGAATTTGTACAACTCAATCAAAGACACGGAATTAGAAAGTATGGTCGATTTCAAAAACGATTTTGAATTGCTTGCGCTCTTTAACAAAGCCTCTGCAAATGACCTCAAAGAAAAAATTGATAGTGGCAAAATTCCTATCGCTCACCTCGAAAAAGAAATCGGCAATAGTCCCCTATCTACTATGATTTATAGCGAACTTGAAGAATTAAAACCTGTGCACCGACTTGACTATATCTTCTTTTATATGGCAATCGTAATGATGACAATAGGCACTATTGCGACATTTATTTGGGGCGCTTTTTAAAACAAAAAAATACCTTCCGTAAAGAAGGTATTTTTTACATTTATATAATAATATTTAAGATTTTATTTTTCACATAAATTACTTTTTTAATTGTAGCATTTTGTAATTGCTCTATTGCTTCAACCGCTACTTTTACTACATTTTCTTGCTCGCTATCACGCGCAACTTTGATAATTCCACGCATTTTACCGTTCACTTGAACTGGCAACTCGATTTCATCATCAAGGCATTTATTTTCATCAAATGTAGGGAAACTTTCCTCCAATATTTGCGTGCCGAATGTGTTTTCAAACAATTCACTTGTGATGTGCGGTGCGATAGGATTTAGCGTAATAAGCAAGTTTTTAAACTCTTTTTTAGAGATTTTGCCGACTTCGTAAATTGAATTTGTCAATTCCATAAGCGCTGATACGATAGTGTTGTGCGTAAAGTCCTCATAGTCTTTGGTAACTTTTTTGATAGTTTTGTTAAAATTAACTTCATTTTCTGGTAAATATTCATCGCTATCAACAAGCAAATCTTTCAAGCCCCAAATTCTATTTAAAAATCTACTTACGCCGTTAATTCCACTATCAGACCAAGGCGCAGGCTTTACATATTCGCCCAAAAATGCCATAAACATACGCAAAGCATCAGAACCGTATTGCTCAATCACATCAAGCGGGTTTACAGCCGTTCCCTTACTCTTGCTCATTTTTGAGCCATCAGGAGCAAGCACCAAACCACAACAAATACGCTTTTTAAACGGAATTTCAAATGGAACGATACCCTCATCGTACAAGAATAAGTGCCAAAATTGTGCATAAATCATATGTCTTGTTACATGTTCAAAACCGCCTGTATAGAGGTCTGCACTATTCCAGTAATTCATTTTTTCCTTGCTAGCCAACTCGTGGTCGTTGTGCGCGTCCATATATCTAAGCCAGTACCAACTAGACCCAGCCCAGTTTGGCATTGTGTCCGCCTCACGGTGCGCATCGCAACCGCATTTTGGACATTTTACATTTATCCAGTCTGTCGCGCGCGAAAGTGGGCTATCACCGTTGTGCGGGCGATAATCATCAATTTTCGGCAACTCTAATGGCAGGTCTTTTTCGCTCAAAGGCACGATACCGCAGTTTGGACAATTTATGATAGGGAACGGCTCGCCCCAGTAGCGTTGGCGGTTGAACGCCCAGTCTTGCATTTTGTAGTTGACTTGTTTTTGCCCCTTGCCGATACGCTCCAAAAATTCCAAAATTTTTGCTTTTGCATCAGCAATATTTAGTCCATTTATCATTTCGCTATTGATGTGTTTACTATCTTCGGTAAAGGCGTTTTCAGTGATGTCACCTTCGAGTACTTGTATCATTTGCTCGTTATGTTTCTTTGCAAACTCATAGTCGCGCTCATCGTGCGCAGGCACAGCCATAACAGCCCCAGTACCGTAGTTTATTACCACATAATCAGCAACATAAATAGGCACGCGCTTGTTGTTGATAGGGTTTATTGCATACAAACCATCAATTTTTACGCCAGTTTTATCTTTGTTTACTTGCGTACGCTCAAATTCAGTTTTGTGCTTTACTTGCTCCAAATATTTGGCAATTTCAGCGTAATTTTTGATTTTTTCTTTGTATTTTTCGATAAAAGGGTGTTCAGGCGCAATCGCAAGGTATGTCACCCCGTAAATCGTGTCGCCACGAGTTGTAAATACTTGCAAACTATCATCAGTGTCGGCTAAGTCAAAAGTAATCTTCATACCCTCACTACGCCCTATCCAGTTGCGTTGTGCAGTCTTTACATTTTCTGGGTAATCTACTTTATCTAGTAAATCTAGCATTTTATCTGCATAGGCGGTAATTTTTAAAAACCAAACTTCCCTTTCCTTTTGCTCGACTTGCGAACCGCAACGGTCACACACACCGTTTTGAGAGTCCTCATTTGAAAGAGTCGATTGACAAACAGGACAAAAGTTTACCAAACACTTACTTTTGTATGCTAAACCTTTTTCATACAATTTCAAAAAAATAAATTGTGTCCATTTGTAGTAGGCTGGGTCGGTCGTATTTATCTCCCTAGACCAGTCATACGCCCCACCAAGTTTTATAAATTGCTCTTTAAATCTTTCGATATTGTTATCAGTCGAAACGCGAGGGTCGATACCCATTTTGAGCGCAAAATTTTCGGTAGGCAGTCCAAAAGCGTCCCAGCCGATAGGTTGCAACACATTGTATCCGCAAAATCTCTTGTAACGCGCGTTTATATCAGGCATAATGTAGCACTTTGCGTTACCTATATGGATACCCTTTGCAGTTGGACCAGGGAACTCAGACAATGCAAAATATTTGTTTGGCTTGTCCTCTTTTACCTCAAAACTTTTGTGGTCTTGCCAATATTTTTGCCATTTGTTTTCAATAGTCTTGAAATCGTAATTTGCCATAGCATACTCCTAAAAAA
>CAVBHV010000068.1:0-4565 GCA_963595385.1 bacterium | reverse complement strand
AATAATAAGCGCTTAGATTTATGCAAAACTAGGTGCTTATTTTAATTAAAAAATAATTTACCTACTAGACAAATCTTATTGTATTATGATATAATAAAATCAAAACATTTTTGAGGTATGTATTATGACAAATATCACTTTTTACCGTTGCCCCGTTTGTGGCAATGTAGCGATGAAAGTTTTGGACAGCACGCAAGAATTGAATTGTTGCGGGCAACCTATGCAAGCACTTATTCCAAACACAACTGACGCTTCGAGCGAGCGACACATTCCCGTGTTTGCACAAGTAGATAACAATGTTACCGTGAGTGTAGGTGTGATACCTCACCCTATGACTGAGGAACATTACATTCAATGGATTTTTCTTGAATCTACAAAGGGTGGACAGTTGCGCTACCTAAACCCAAACGATGAGCCAGTGGCAAATTTCCGTATGGACGGTGGAGCAAAACCAATTTGTTTTTATGCTTATTGTAATTTACATTCTTTGTGGAAAAAAGAACTACAAGATGACAAAGACGATACTATTTATTAAAGGAAAATATTATGTTAGACAAGCGTTTTAATTTTATTGAAAAAGAAAAAGAACTCCAACAATTTTGGGAAGATGAAAAAATTTATCAATTCGACCCAACTGCAAAAAATCGTTATATGATTGACACTCCACCTCCTACAATTAGTGGTAACATTCACTTAGGTCACGCATTTAGTTACATTCAAACTGATGTAATTGCGCGCCACCAAAGAATGATGGGCAAATCTGTATTTTATCCTTTTGGTTACGATGATAATGGTTTACCTACTGAAAAGTATGTTCAACGCGAATCAAAAGTTAAACTAAACGAAATTTCGCGTGCTGATTTTACCAAACTTTGCAATGAAAAGACTTTGGAAATGAAAAATATCTATCGTGATATTTTCAAAGGCTTAGGTATAAGTGCAGATTTTGTAAATACTTATTCTTCATACTCGCAAAATACTCAAAAAATTAGTCAACAATCTTTTATTGAACTATACAACAAGGGACATATTGAGCGTAGAAACTCCGCTTCTCTTTGGTGTCCTGAATGTAGGACTGCTATTGCTCAATCAGAAATCGACACTGTCGAACTTCCAAGTGCAATGAACTACATTACATTTAAAATTAAAGATAGTGATGAAGTATTAAAAATTGCTACCACTCGCCCAGAACTTTTGAGTGCGTGTGTATGCGTATTTGTTCACCCCGATGACAAAAAGCGTGCTTTGCTTGTGGGAAAAACTGCGATTAGTCCGCTTTACGAAAAAGAAGTACCTATAATTGCTAACCCTGATGTAGATATGGAAAAAGGTACAGGCGCTGTAATGTGCTGTACATTTGGTGATGAAGCCGATGCGAAATGGCAAAAGCAATTTGGCCTGCCTGTATTGGAAGCAATCGGTTACAACGGCAGAATGACTGCGCTTGCGGGCGAATTTGAAGGCTTAAAAGTTGCCGAAGCGCGCAATGCGATTGTGGAAAAATTAAAAGAAAAAGGTATTCTTTACGACCGCCAAGAAATCGTACACAATGTCGCAACTCACGAGCGTTGTGGCACTGCTATTGAAATTTTGACAAAACCTCAATGGTTTATCAAATTGCTTGAACGCAAAAAGGAGATTTACTCAGCGGGCGACAAATGCAAGTGGTATCCAGAAACTATGAAAAAGCGTTTCTTAAACTGGGTAGAAAGCTTGAAGTGGGACTGGTGTATCAGCAGACAAAGATATTTTGGTATTCCTTTCCCTGTTTGGTATTGTGTAGGCTGTGGTGAAACTATTGTGGCAAATATCGAAGATTTGCCAGTTGACCCTAGCGTTACCGCACCAAAATGCGCTTGTCCTAAATGCGGTGGTAAAAACTTTACCCCTGAAAAAGATGTACTTGACACTTGGGCTACAAGTTCCTTAACACCTCAACTTGCGTGCGATTTGTTTACGCACAAGGGCCTAGATGATAGTTATATTCCTATGGATTTACGCCCTAACGCGCACGATAATATTCGTGTATGGGACTTTTACACTATCGCAAAGTCCCTACTCCACTTTGGTAAACTTCCTTGGGAAAATGTAATGATTAGTGGTTGGGGTTTGAGCGCAACTGGTACTAAACTTTCCAAATCAAAGTCTAACGGCGGTACTCTTACCCCTCCTCAAGCTTGTGAAAAATACAGTGCCGATGTTACCCGCTACTGGGCAAGCAATGCAAGTCTAGGCAAAGATGTATTTATTGTTGATGAAGAATTTAACAATGGTACAAAATTGATGCAAAAATTGTGGAATGCTAGTCGTTTTGTATTGCCATTTATCGAAAATTACACTCCAAAAGAAGTAAAACTACTCCCTATGGATGCGTGGATTATCGAATGTTACAAAGACACATTTATTCGCTTTAAGCGAAGTCTTGAAAAGTACGAAATGGGTCTTGCTTTAAATGAAATTGAGCATCTTTTCTGGAATTTCTGTGATAACTACATTGAAATTGCCAAAAATAGGCTCTACAAACCAGAAATTTACGGCGAGCAAGCAAAAGAAAGTGCACAGTATGCCAGCAGTACTGTTTTGCGTGGATTGCTAAAATTATTTTCAATTTATATGCCACATATTACCGAAGTTATCTATCAAGAGGCTTTTGCAAAACTTGAAAATTGCAAATCAATACATATTTCAGGCTACCTAGATTTGGGCGATAAGGTTGATGAACAATTACTCGCTAATGGTGATGAAGTGTGCGACATTGTTTCGCAAATTCGTGGTTTTAAATCACAAAATAACCTCAGTATGAAAGCAGAAATCAATGAAATGCTTGTTACAAATTACAGTGATTTTGTAAAAGAAAACGAAATTGATATCAAGGCTGTTGGTAGCGTAAACAACATTATTTACAAAACTGGCGAAGAAAAGAAGTTGGAATTTAAAAACTAATATAAAAAGACGCAAGATTTTTAAATTTTTGTGTCTTTTCCTTTTTTTAAAAAAGTATTGAAGTCTAGTAACTTTTGTGATATAATAACGAAAAGGAGAATTTATTATGCTTACTTTTGACAAATCTATTCCTAATGGAAATTTTACAAAAACTAAGCCTTTTGAATTGCTTGATAATGTATTTGCTTGCAAGACTAGGACTAGTTTTTTGTATCTCAACACTGATTATTTTACTAACACATCAAACCGCTCTTTAAGGAAGCCACCTACTCAAATTAATTGTGCATACCTCCCGCCCAATCACGGTTGTATCGCGTATGAATACTTAAATGGCAATATTGCACCACACATTATGGAGCAGTTTCAAAAGACCTATTCGCTAGATAACCCAAATCGTTCTATTTTGAGGTGCGGGTATTTGGTTGGAATTGATTATCAAAAGATGTTAGAAATGCTCACTAGTCCAAACTATGAGGTTAGGATAAATGCGCAATATATGATGAAACGCGATAATTCGTATTTACGCGACATACAAATAATTTTCACAGCAGAAAAATTTTTGAGCAAAGACAATGCCAGTACTATCTACAATATTGTTTGGGATTCAGTACAAAAATTTTCAACAACGCCATTAAAATATGACTTTCCTAATCGCAGTTCAAATTATGAAAGCGAACAATTTATTAGCGAACAATTAAAGTCAACAGATGTAGTTTCGTTGTACCAGCAATTTTGTCATGATTCAAATAAATTACATAATGAACAAATTAACTATATAAGAACACAAATGGCAAAACAACAATCGGCACAAGGTCTGCAACAATAGTAAACAAATAAACCTCAGACCGAAGCGCAACGATAGGAGCAAATTATGAATTATAAAGATTATTTCCCGTTAGGTAGATATTTTCAGCCTAGTGCAGAATTTGGTGATATGTATTCGCAATTTCCTGAAAAATTAAAGCACTTTAATTTTGAATATTGCAATCAAAAATTAGTAAACCTTGCGCTTCGAGCGCCTCAAAAATGTGCCGTTTATTTTACAGATGCAAGTCTTAACAACCCCAGCGCCCCTACTCTTGAACAAGTAGTATCGCGTGATAATTTCGCTCTTATGACTTATGCACAAAAAACAATGGCATATGCTTTCTTAAATACTTTGCAATACCGTGAAGCACAAAAACAAATTAGCCACGAATTGTGCGAAATCACCAGTGTATTTTTAATCACAAGTTTTGTTGGAAACAAAATAAATTACCTCATTGATTTTGCAATTTTAGATGAGATTACCAAACTGGAAAATTCGCAAGCGATTAAAATAATGACTAGCCATCTATTTATTTCACGAGGCAATATGAATTGGATTTATGCACAAAACTGTCCAAATTTGCACCAAATGCAACCTGATGCGCGTGCAACAACTTTGATGGCAGTTGCAACCGCACAACGCTTTGATGATGGTATCAAACAATGCGAAACCGCACTCAATCAGTGGAAATATATGTGCAATCACATTTATGGAAATATTGACACTCCCGTTTGGCAAAAAGACCGTACCGATAGAGGTTTGTATGCAAAATCGCGTGCTGATATTGAGCGCAGATTAACAAAACGCGATATAC
>CAVBHV010000067.1:0-4597 GCA_963595385.1 bacterium | reverse complement strand
CGATAGATTGCAAAAATAAACTTGCTTAGACTAATTATTAACTAATTTTAAGCAAATTTTTGTATTATTATTCAATAAAAATAAAAAATATTATGTTTAATTATATCATAAATTTGCACAAATGTCAAATAGGTTGGTATTTACGAAAGAATACCACAAAAATTTGTTGATTTTTGTTAAAAAATGTAAATTTAATATTGACAAAAAACTCTTATCTTGCTATACTAAATTTCTACCGTTTTACCAAAGGTAAAAAAGGTGGCGCTGTAACTATTGGCAAATTGAGGGTTGGTTGCTAGCATAGACAGACATTTTTATATAACTTTTTATTTTGTTAATTAGTCGCAACGGACTAATTTTTTATTTTTAAGGAGGTGAGTTTGTGGGTGAAAGAAAAGTGAGGCACGAAAATATTAAAGGTATCAAAAATCTAAAAAAGATAAGTCCTTATCTAAAAAAGGTGAGGGGGCAAATTATCGCAAAATTTTCAATAGACCTAGTCAGTTTCGGTTTGGCAATAGTCCTACCTTTGATTATGGCACAAATTTTGGTAATGTTTACCGATTTTAATCTTGAACAAATCATAATTCTTGCTAGTATTTGGTGTGGTGCAAATTTAATAATGATTGTTGCGGATAATTTTAGTACTTCGCTAACGCATAGGTGGGTTAGGCGAGTGTCTTGCGATTTGCAAAATGACATAGCCATAAGGTTTTTAAATACCAAGAGTGAAAAACTTGATAGCCTAAACAGCGGGAAATTTACCGCAAGATTTTCAAATGATTGCAACAAGTTATCTTTTTGCGTTAACAGAGTATTTGGGAAGTTGTTAAAATCTGTTGTTGGCGTGGTTTACATTGTAATAGCGTTTTTTGTAAACTATATAATGGCATTTTACTTGTTAATTTTGGCAATTTTTGTTTTTTGTGTTAGTAATTACATATCAAATTTGCGTGCGCAATTCAATTATGAAAAAGACCAAAAATTTGATGAAATTGTGGGACTAAACAATGAAATGGTACGCGGTTGGCGCGATATAAAGGGACTAGGTTGCAAGGGTGGCTTGATACAAAATATGCGTGATTTAAACGAAAATTATCGCGAATTTTCGGTAAAAAGAAATGATAAAATTTTACGCAAAACACTAGTATTTCAATCAATAAGAGTAATGTTGGTGGCTGGTTTTTACATTTTGTGTGCCGTTTTGATAGCAAATAATTTGTTAACACTAGCAGGATTTTTGATTTTGTTTATGTATTCGGGCAAAATTGAAGTATCGCTAAATGTATTTAGTGAATTGAAAGAAGAAATTTCAAATAGTGAGGTAAGCGCAAAGCGTATCTTTGAATTGTTTGATGAAAATGTATATACAAGTGAACAATTTGGGACTCACAAACTCGACTGCGTAGGTGAGATAGAATTTAGAGATGTGACCTTCGGTTATGAGCAAGATAAACAAGTTTTGGAAAATATAAATTTTGAGATAAAGCCAAATTCATTTGTGGCGTTTGTTGGCGAAAGCGGAATAGGTAAAAGTACGATTTTGGGGCTAATGTCCAAAAATTACACACCACAAAGCGGTGAAATTTTGATTGATAATGTCAACCTAAATGATTTAGATGAGGTAAGTTTGACTAAAAATATAGGTTATGTCCAGCAAATTCCGTACATATTCAATAAAAGCATACGCGAAAATCTAAAACTTGCCAAAAATGATGCAACTGATGAGGAAATTGAAAAAGTTTGTGCGCAAGCGCAAATGACTGAATTTATTGAGAAATTGCCGCAAAAATATGATACGATTATCGGTGAAAACGGAATTGTACTTAGCGGTGGACAGCGACAAAGGTTGGCGATTGCGCGCGCGTTGCTCAAAAATAGTAAAATTTTGCTTTTTGATGAGGCGACTAGTGCGCTGGACAATATCAGCCAACAAGAAATAAAAAATGTTTTGTTTGGCTTGAAAAAAGACCATACTATCGTAATGGTAGCACATAGGTTATCTACTGTTATTGATGCGGACAATATAATTCTACTTAAAAATCACCAAATTGTGGCGCAAGGCAAACATAACGATTTGATAAAAAGTAGTGAGGATTACAAATTACTTTATGGAAATGAAAGCGAATAAAAAATAGTGGAAATCTAACAATTATAGGTCGCAAATAATCTAGTTTTTTAAAAGATTGAGTTTAATTATTTAGACTCAATTTTTTATTTTTATTTTGTAATGGTTAGTTAATCTAAGCACCAAAACGCGCGTGTTTGCATAGATTAATTAAAGTTTATTGAGGGGGACTAAATATGCCTTTTAACAATCCAAAAAATTATCTAATAGCAGGAAATGATGAACACGGAATAAATCCGCCGACTTTGGGCAAGCGCACGCCCGTTATGCCATATATAAATCGTTCTATTTATGAAAATGAGTTTAATTTTAGCGCAAAAAACGCATTTTTGGCGGACTGTTTGCGAATAGGGTTTAATATTCTTGATGTAAAGCCAAATAGGCAAGATTTGTCCGTATCGGCGCGGGTAACTATCGTAAATCGCGCAAGTCCTAGTGCCTTAGTAACTTTTGCATATAATGCATATGGGGACGGTACAACTTTTAGTAGTGCGAACGGAATAGAAGGATTTTATTCGCCATTAAATCCATACGCCACGCAAAGTAGAAATTTTGCCGATTTGGTATATAGCAGTATTCTGCTTGCGACCAACCTTAACGGGCGTGGTGTAAAGCCTCTTGATGTGGGTATGTTAAGCAATGTAAACACTATTGCAACTCTTGTAGAATGTGGGTTTATGACTAATTTCCGTGAGGCAAAATTAATGCTTGACCCTGATTTTGTAAATGCAGTAGGTAGGTCGGCGTGTCGTGGAGTTTGTCAGTATTTCAATGTTCAATATACTGAAATTGATGATTTTGTGTTCTCAGTTTTGAGACTGGGGAGTAGTGGTAATTTGGTGAAATATTTGCAATTTAAACTCGGCAATCTCGGTTATTCGGTAGGCAGTGTTGATGGCGTGTTCGGTAGAAATACACAATCGGCGGTTAGGGCTTTTCAACAAGCAAATGGGTTAACGGCAGACGGAATTGTGGGTAGGCAAACTTGGTACAAACTAAACAATCTTACCCCGCAAGCGCGCACGCTAAGACTGGGAAGTTATGGTGCAGAAGTGAGATATTTGCAACAAAAATTATACTCAAAACTGTACCTAGTCGGTACAATAGATGGAATTTTTGGTAGGCAAACAGAGCAAGCGGTAAAAGATTTTCAAACGGAAAATGGACTGATTGCGGACGGTATCGTAGGCAAAGATACTTGGGCATTGATTTTAGATGAAAATGCGACTAGACCCCTTCCAAACGCTAGTTAAGTGCTTTAAATTGCCTAGAAAATAGCAAAAAATGCATATTTTTATACCAAAAACGCATAAAGTTTGGACTTCCCTATTGAATTTTTGCGAGAATTGTGGTATACTATCACTATAAAACAAAAAAGGGAGATTTTATTATGGAAAACGAAAGAGAACAAGAGATTGAAACGGAAGCAACAGGTGTGGACCAAAACTTTGGTTTCGACAAAAACGAAGTTGCTGAAAAAAGCAAACGCGAACGCGTAAAGGTTGATGAACCTAAAAAATCTACATTCAACATTTCATTAAACAATCTTGTGATTTTGTTGAGTTTGGTAAGTATCGCTTTGGTGCTTTTCGGCAAATTGTTCGTCGTAATCAATGTTGCTATTATGTTTCAAATTTTTTACTGGGTGGGCGTAATTGTACTTATGGGCGCAATGGCTGTGTACTTGGTGCAAATGTTTAAAGACAAAAAAGTTGAATTTAGTCCTACACTCGTAGTTATGATTATTGCAATCATCAATACAGTATTCTATTCTAATTAAAATGAAATAAAAAGCATATCAAATTGGCTATGTCCAATGCGATATGCTTTTTTTGTTGTAAAATTGTTGTCATTTTATTTCTGTGGCTGAGGTGGGGTGCGTGTAGAAATTTTTTCGCGTTTTAGTAGTGTGCAATACGGATTTGAGGCGAAATAAATCTCAGGCAAATTGCTTACTTGTGTGTTATATCTCGAATGAAAAATACCAGCAAGTTGAGCGTGTTGTTCCTTTATTAGGTATATAAAAAAATTATTTGGCAGTCTTGTGCAATGGTATTCGAGTAGGTAGTTGATTGCATAAATTGGTGTGTTGAGCGCCTTATTTTCTACGGGCTTTTCGTGGTACATTGTTATATTGCCACCTTTTGGAAAATCAGTTTTCCACGATAAAGTTTGTACCGAAGTGTGTAAATATTCGTGGCAACCAACTAGGCAAATTTCATAGTCGTCTGGGAAACAAAATTCCTTATCAAACGCCTCTCTTGATTGTTTGGAAATTTGCACAAAACTTAGATTTTGTTTGCCAGTGTGGTTGGGGAGAGTTAGGCGGTAATTTAGTTTGTTTTTTGTGTAAAACTTTACTGTTTCATCAGCGACTTTTTGTTCCATAAAAGTGACCTCTTTTTGTGATTTTATTTATTTTATCATAAAATAAAAAAAATTGCAAGCCTACTCTTGTTGGTTATCCAC
>CAVBHV010000066.1:0-4639 GCA_963595385.1 bacterium | reverse complement strand
GCAGTGGCGACAAAGTGCTGGTAATCGTTACAAATATAACTAAAAATCTAAAAATTGTTGGTTCTACTGCATTGCTTTATTCGGTTTCTTCAAAAAATAGCGATTTAGTGTTGCAAGACCAAACAACCACAGCGCGGGCGAACTGGACCACCAGTTACGCAAAAATTGTAGCAAAGTATGAACAAAACTCTAATATTTTACTAACCATAGACAATGTAAGTCAAAGGCTAGTGAGCAGTGGCGGTGCTGGCGAAATGGCGGTAGATAATGGAACGGCAACATATACTTTTACCGCATATAACAATTACATAACAATCGAAATGAATTTGCCGAATGGTCCGCACACGGCCTCAATAGACCATTATACGGGGACTTCTGTGCCTATAAATGTAAGTGTCGCGGGCGGTACTGCTACAAAATCGGTGGTAAAAGTTGACGATGACCTTTATCGAATTTTTGTGACCCCTGAGGCGAATAACTGGGTCCACGATTTTAGCATAGATAACAATAATGTGCTAGTGGAGTATTGCGAAGCGAATGTTTATCGAATTGGGAATGCAACTTCAATAAAATATATTGCAAAAGACACTACAAATGTATTTATAGTTGAATTGCGAGGGCTTTTTGGTGAAATTAATTTCAATTTTAATTTGGTAAACACACAACCTACACTAAAAAATCCACCTAGTGGAGGCTCGATACTCGGCACGGTAGTGACTGCCACAGAGGGGGGCGAGGCGCGTATCGTTGGGAACGATATTGCAAATAGTGAAAATGACGGCGATACTGTGACTTTTGTTGCGGTCGCTTATACTGGCTACACTTTTGCTGGCTGGGTTGATGCTAATGATGAAACGCAATTTTTAAGCACGCTTGCTAGCGTACGCCTCACAAAAGAACAAATAAACGGCAAGGTCGTGAAAGCAATTTTTGTAAAAACTGAAAGTAGCAAAGTTAATCAAGAAACAAACAATACAAATGATATTTTATAGGAAAATACATCGAAAAAGCAAAACAGAACCATATTTTGAGGCGATTTTGCTTTTTTGCGTTTTAAATTATCTTTATTTTAAGCCGTTTTTCCCTTTAATAAGCCAAAAATTTGGATTTTTGTAAAAAGATTTTACCAAAATAGCAATTTTTTTGAAAAAAGGTATTGAAAAAATGCTTGCATTGTGCTATACTTACTACCGTAGCAAGCAAGACGGTCGAATTTGTGCAAACAAATTAGGAAAGTCCGAGCACAGCAGGGCAGGGTGCAAGATAACATCTTGTGGAGGCGACTCCAAGGATAGTGCAACAGAAATACACCGCCACTCATTTGTCTATTTTTGTGTTTTTTGATTTTATATCATACCTCCTATTTTTTCACAAAAAGTTTCCAGAGTGGTAAGGTTGGAAAGGTGGTTTAAGAGACCACCGACACGCTAGAGATAGTGTGTGCTATGTAAACCCCACCTTGTGCAAGATAAGGAAGTACAAAAGAGTTGCCCGCTCACTTCCGCTATACATCGCTTGAGTGCCTTAGCGATAAGGCACCTAGATAGATGACCGTCCTCGACAGAACTCGGCTTACAGGCTTGCTACGCAGTAGGAGAGTACCGAGTAATCAGTACTCTTTTCCTTTACTTCTATTTATATATAGATATGGACAATCATTATTGGTAATGAAAAATTTGATTTTGGCAATAATCTTGCTATGATTGAATTTGTAGTTATCAGTGTAATGGTTGTCTTTTGTTATATAGGCGTAATCAGCAAAATAGCAAAACGCCCAGTTTGCTATAAATGTCTTAGTCTAAAACCAACAATCAATTTTTCTTTTTGTAAGTTTTGTATTTTTGAAGGAGGTAAAATTGATGTCGTAACTGTGCCAAATTTTGGTATCTTTTTGGTATGGGACAATCGAATTGTCAAATTAAATATAAGTCTAAATGATACAAAAATTAAATCAATATGTAATATAACAAATTATATAGAAAAATATCGCAATTCCTGTTATCAAGTTTGCAAAAATAAAATTATATTTACTGGAAACGGGCGTGGTTGTTTGGAATTTACAAAACCAAATTGCGATTACACAATAGACCGCAATGTAAATACAATTTGTTTTGATAAAAGATATATCTTGCGATTTGAGAATTTTGGTTCAATAGAAATTTGCGGTGGAGAAAAAATTTGTATAAATTTTGCTTTTCAAGTTGAGGCAAAGATAAATTTTGTTAATTTTGGGTTAAAAATACAATCTGCCACGAGGAATGAGAAACTAAAAAAGTATTTTGGTTTTTTTGATACTGCTCAGTGGGAAATTGTGCCTAATTTTTCTGCTATTGATTTGACTAACAATATGCTAAAATCACAATATATACAAAATTTGCTTTTACCTCAACATAAAACTATCAAAGCACCAGCATTTTGCAGTCGTTGTGTTAGGCTTAATTTAACAGAAATGGGTTTTTCTAAATTGATAAAAATTACTCAATCAAAAAATAGAATAGTGATTTACGATTTGCTAGCAAATTTTGATTGCGTAATTAATGGGACGACTGATTTTAAGCGATATGCTATGTTTGGAGAAGATTTTTTAATTTTGCAAGCTTCAAATTTTAGTGTTGCTTTTTTACCTTCTATTATTAACAATAAATTTTTAAATAGCAAATTAATTGTTGGTGAAAAGATAGAATTTAGTATTTGTAGCAGTTTTAAGAATTTCCTCTTAAATATTAATCGTTTGCTGTTGCACGGTGTATATTTTGATGTTGAGAAATTAGTGCAAATACTAAATATTCGATTTTTGAACGAAAAAATTAAACTGCTTTTGGGTAATTTGTTACTAAATTACTGTGTTGTGTTTGGGCAGACTAAAATTTGGAAAAATACAAAATTCCGTAATTTGTTGCTAGAAAATTTGAAATTTTCACTCAAAACAAACTCTATCACGGCGTACAATTTCTTGAAAAAAATTTTGCCTTTTGTAAAAAATGAAAAACTTTATAATCAAATTTTCGAGAGAATACTTACTTTGCGAAAAAACTTAAAAAATATTGACTATGAGTATGTTTTAGGTGAAAAACTAGGTTTGCGAATGGTGGGAAATCTTTTGTATTTGGATATTCCTTTTAAAAAAGAGTTGGACTGTAAAATTTGGTTTAGTGGGCATATAGTGATAATCAAAAAACCTAAAAATACAAAAAATATTAAACTAGATGGTATTATTTACGCGGGGCTTAATTGTATAAATCTAAATAATTGCGGTGCAAGCGTTTTTGTTGAGTTCGTCGATTGATTTCGCTTTCAAAATGTGATATAATCTAACATAAGCGAGGTTATAATGGATTTTTTTGAACAAAACACAAAGCAAAATGCGCCTCTTTATGAAAGAATGAGACCGCAAACGCTTGATGAATTTGTGGGACAAGAACATATAGTCGGCAAAAATAGCCTTTTGCGTAGAGCGATAATGGGTGATATGCTAGGTAGTTGTATTTTTTGGGGGCCACCTGGTACAGGCAAGACAACTTTGGCACATATTATTACGCAAACTACAAATGCAAAATTTGTGAAATTAAACGCAGTTTCTAGCGGTGTCGCTGATGCTAAAAAAGTGATAGAAGACGCGCGAAATGATTTTCGATTATTCGGCAAGCGCACTTATCTATTACTTGATGAATGTCATCGTTGGAACAAGGCTCAGAGCGATAGTATGTTGTCCGCGATTGAGGAGGGGTGTATTATTTTTATAGGCTCCACAACTGAAAATCCTCAATTTGCTATGACACCTGCGATTGTGTCGCGTTGTAGGATTTTTGAGTTCAAGCCACTTAGCGAAACAAATATAATCAAAGCCCTTGAAAATGCAGTTACGGACAAAGAGCGCGGGTTGGGCAAATTAAATATCATTTTAACTGATGAGGCAAAAAAGCATTACGCGTGGGCATCTGGTGGCGATTTGCGTACAGCATTAGGCGCTTTGGAACTTGCGAGCAGAACGACACCATTAGATAAAGATAATAAAATTGTGATAGACAAAACGGTTGCCGAGCAGTCCATTCAGTCAAAGGCTTTGAGTGTTGATGAAAATATTTTTTATGATATGCTGTCCGCATTTTGCAAAAGTTTGCGTGGTAGTGATGCTGAGGCGGGGCTGTTTTGGGCTAATAGGCTGATT
Organism: bacterium; assembly: GCA_963595385.1. Lineage (GTDB taxonomy): Bacteria > Bacillota > Clostridia > Christensenellales > UBA1242 > UBA7867. The sequence goes on along the minus strand of CAVBHV010000066.1, from coordinate 471 downwards.
GAGGCGGGGTGCGACCCTTTGATAATTGCGCGCAGGCTGATTGCTCACGCAAGCGAAGATGTGGGAATGGCTGACAGCAATGCTCTACTTTTGGCAACTTGTGCGCTTATTGCGGTAAAAAACTTGGGTATGCCTGAGGCGAATTTACCTCTTAGCCACGCGATTATTTATGTTTGTGAAGCTCCAAAATCAAACAGTGTCGTTATGGCTATGGAAAAGGCTATCAGTGATGCAAAGACTGCTAGAAATGATTTGGTCCCTGAGCATTTAAAAAATTATAGCCTTCATAAAGACACGCCAAAATACAAATATCCGCACAATTTCGGTGGGTATGTATATCAGCAATATATGCCTAATGGGTTAACGGATAAGGTATATTACGAACCTAGCAATAACGGCAGGGAAAAAGGTTTAATTCGTAAAAAGATTTGGAAAAAATAAAAACAAGGCACTTTTGGTAAGTATCAAGAG
>CAVBHV010000065.1:0-4740 GCA_963595385.1 bacterium | reverse complement strand
CCATTTTATTATTATGAGATTGCCCCTTGGAGTACCGCTAGGTACGGAAAGTCTGGCAGTACACGGTGGTAAAGTAGGAACGACAAGATATTAGCCAGCCAAGAGGAATACAAATTCTATAATTTAGAGATTGCCACGGGGCTTTTAGCCCCTCGCAATGACAATATGATAAATTTTCATAATTTCAATTAGAATAGTTGTCAAGAATTGATTTGTGTGCTATAATGACAAAAATCATTTGAGGTGAATTATGCCCATTTCCATAACCATTGACGGACCTGCGGGTGCTGGCAAATCGACTATTGCGCGCAATCTTGCAAACGCGCTAACTGATTTTGTGTACATTAGCACTGGCGAACTTTATCGCAGTCTTGGTTATGCTTGTTTAAAATACCATCTCGACCCTACAAATAGGGCTTTGGTCGAATTTTTGCCGTTTATCATTGAATTTGATTATGGCATTATCAAAGAAAATCGTGGCAATCACTTGCGTGTAATGTTAGGCGCTGAGGACATTACCGCAGAATTACACACAAAAGCGGTGAGTGATATTACGCCGATTGTGGCGAGTTATCCAAATATTCGTGAGCATTTTAGACAAATACAGCGCGAGTTGGCGAGCAAACACAATGTTGTTATGGAGGGGCGCGATATAGGCACTGTGGTACTACCCAACGCCGATTACAAATTTTTTGTAGATGCAAGCGTAGAGGTGCGTGCTGACCGCCGTTATGCCGAACTCGTAGAAAAAGGCGCGCAAGCCGATTATGAGGACATTTTAGATTCAATCAAGAGGCGCGATTATGCTGATAGACACCGCCCACACTCCCCGCTAGTTTGTCCAGATGATGCTTGTTTTGTTGACACTTCGCACAAGAGTGTGGCGGAGGTTGTGGCAGAGATGCAAGAGATTATGCGTTCAAAAGCGCACAAGACCTGTATTGACAAAAGTCTTATTTTGTGATACAATAAACTAAATTTTACGCGACAGTGGAGGCTTTTATGGGAAATTATATTGATGATGAAAGTATAGGACAAGAAATTACGCCAGAGCAAATTACATATATTTTTGTAAACAACGCACTACACAAAGTGGTAAGTAAGGAGTTAAACAACAGCAAGGCGCAAATTGAGATGCTGGCTAACGAAAGTCAAAACATTGAAACGGGCGTTTATCAAAACAATGTCGTTAGTATCACTTTGGGCGCTTTTGGCTTGGGGACTTTGGCTTGTGCCACCGTCGGTTATCTCTTCAGCCCTACCATTGCGCTCGGCGGTAGTGCAATTTGCTGTGCTGTCGTTAGCGGACTGATAGCGAACGCTGTGAAAGTAAATCGCAAAATGTTAAAAGTCAACACTGGTTTACATATGATGCTTGCTGAGGAGCAAGAGAAATACGATGCGGAAAAAGACCGTTTGATTGCCGAAATTAACGACCGTGAACGCGATATGAGTTATAATTAAGAGCCTTTTGGCTTTTTTTATTTACTTTTTGATAAAAATTTTGTATCATATGTGGAGTGGCTGAAATAATTAGGCAACAAAAATTTAAACTAACCTATGTTTGACTAACAATCTCTATACTATATAATATTTAAGGAGCAAATTATGGAAATTTTGGCACCTTGCGGTAGCGAGGAAAGTTTTTTCTCTGCGATTTACAATGGCGCAGATGCAATGTACTTGGGATTAGGTGATTTTAACGCCCGCGCAAAAGCAACTTTTTTTACCACTGAAAATATACGCGATTATGTAAAAATTGCGCATCTATTTGGCGTAAAAATTTATATCACGACAAATACCCTACTCAAAAATGAAGAAATTGAGCCTTTTATTGATTTTGCGCGAAAATGCGTGGAAGCAAAAGTTGATGCGTTTATTGTGCAAGACTTGGCGGTGGCGAAAATTTTACGCGAATGTTTCCCTACTTGCGAATTACACGCTAGCACGCAAATGGGTATATGCAATGTGGCTGGGGCGAAGATTGCAAAGCAACTTGGTTTTTCGCGAGTGGTGCTTGCGCGTGAAACCAAACTAGATGACATTCGCGCAATAAAAAAGCAAACTGGGCTAGAAATTGAATATTTTGTGCAAGGTGCGCTTTGTGTGGCTTTTAGTGGAAACTGTTATCTCAGTGCGCTCGAACACAACAAAAGTGGCAATCGTGGCAAGTGCTTGCAGTTGTGCAGGCTCCCGTATTCGGCGTATTTGGGTGAAAATTTTATTGGTAAGGGCTATTTACTCTCCGCGCGCGATTTGTGCTTGATAGAGAATTTGCAAGAATTAAAGCAAGCGGGCGTTGATAGTCTAAAAATTGAAGGCAGGCTCCGCCGTGCGGGTTATGTGGCGCAAAGTGTAATGAGTTATCGCAAGGCTGTCGATGCTTTAACTAAAAATGAAAAAATAAATCTCAAACGCGAAATTTTTGACTTGAAAAAAGTTTTTTCGCGAGGCGAATATAACACGCGTGCGTATTTAGATAGTGGTGTGCCAAATAATGTCATCAACCCGCAAATACAAAATCACCTAGGCATTGAGGTCGGAGAAATTTTAAGTACTGAGCCTTTTAAAAATCTCTACAAAATAAAACTCACTAGCACTCACCCACTGCACCAAAATGATGGGCTAAAATTTTTAAACAATGCGGGCGAAGAAGTTGCTAGTGCGGGTGTCGGCAATGTGGAAAATTTAGGCAAGAATACTTACATTTTTTACACAAAAAATCGCTTGCAAAAAGGCTGGAAAGTTTACCTCACTTTGGATAGCGAAAATGAAAATCAACTTATCGCTAACACTCGAAAAATTTGGGTCAGTGGCAAGCTGAATGCCACAATAAACGAGCCGTTAAAGTTGTCACTTTTTGTGGTACGCGACAATCAAAAAATTGAGGTCGATTTTGCAAGTGAATATATAGTACCAGAAGCGCAAAATTCACCTACCAGCGAACAAGAAATTTTGGCGCAAATCAGCAAAATGAATGACACTTGTTTTGCACTCGAAAATTTGGAAATTGTAGGCGATAAAAATGTGTTTTTACCCAAATCTATACTCAATAGCATTAGGCGTGAGACTTTGGCGAAATTACAAGACAAAATCATCACAAACCACGAAAAACACCTCAATATCACTGAAAATACGCAAAATTTAGAGGTATTATGCAGTACTATGCAATGTACTATGCAATCATTAAACGGCGATATTAACGATATTTATCTTATAAATGAAGATACCGATTTAGAAAAAATCGCTCCAAAAGCAAACGATATTTTAACGCTTTCGCCTATTATTTATACCGTACAAAATGTGCAAAATCAATTTGAAAAGTTAAGTAGATTTAACTGCAAGTTTGCACTCAATTTACCGATTATTGCAAACGAAAAAGATATGCAAATTTTAACTCAAATTGTGGAAAATTTACCCAGCAAAATTTACCTCATAGTTAACAACATTTCTGGATTGATTTTTGCCAACAAAGGACATAAAATTGTAGCGGGTTTAGGGCTTAATATTTACAATGATTTAGCAGTTCACGAACTAAAAAATTTAGGCGCAGATTACTTTATTTTCAGTAAAGAATTTATGCCTAAAAATGGTGACTATATAACCTACTCTTTTGGGCATCAAGAGTTGATGTATTTTGCACATTGCCCTTACAAAACACCTTTCCAAAACGACTGCAAGAATTGTAAATTTAGCAAAGATTTAGTCTTGCGCGGTGATGATAACAAGACTTATAAAATTGAGCGCACGACCATTTCGCAATGCTATTTTACATTACTTTCTAACCGCTTAACAAATAAAACAAAAGCAATCAAAAATTTAATCGATTTGCGATTTGAATAGCAAGTTTACATTTTTTATATGCATTTTAATTGAAATTTTGGCAAAATTAAATTATAATTAAACCATTCTACACAAAGGAGAAAAAATGGACTGGAATACTATTTGGAACTCAATCGTTGAGTATTTTAGAAACAATGGCATACATATTTTGTACGCTATACTAGTCTTTATCTTGGGACTAATTGCAATAAAAATTGTACTTAAAATTATCAATAGAGTTATGGAGCGCTCCAAACTCGAACGCATCGCGCAGGGGTTCATTCGCTCAATTTTGAAAGTTACACTATACATTGTATTGATTATTGCAGTACTTCAAGTGCTAGGCGTTCCGCTCACTGGGTTAACTGCCGTACTTGCGACCGCTGGCGCTGCCATCGCTTTATCTCTTAAAGACAGCCTATCAAATGTGGCAAGCGGGTTGATTTTGATTTCTAACAAGCCTTTTAAACAAGGTGATTATGTAAAAATTGGTTCACAAGAAGGAAATGTAAAAAGTATCAGCGTAATGACAACAGAAATTATTACGACTGACAACAAAAAAGTTGTGCTACCAAACTCGACCATTCTAAATCAATCAATTATCAACTATTCTTCCGAAGGTAAGCGTAGGCACGAAATTCTATTTGATGTGTCATATGATACCGATTTGGAATTGGCAAAAAAAGTGATTTTAGATGTTTGCCATAGTAATGGTAAAATTATGCTCGACCCCGCACCTGCGGTAAATTTAAAATATTTCGGTGACAACAACTTGCAACTTTTCCTCACCTGCTGGTCAAGTGCGCCTTACTGGGAAATTTACTTTTATCTAGTTGACAATGTGTACAACGAATTTAAACGCAACAAAATTGACTTTTCTTATCAACAAGTTGAGGTGCGTATGCTCACAGACAAACC
>CAVBHV010000064.1:0-4742 GCA_963595385.1 bacterium | reverse complement strand
CTCCTACTATGTCTAAAAATTTGTATCCATACACATCTATGTTTAGCCCTATTACTATAAATCACTTGACTATCAAAAATAGGCTTGTGATGGGACCTATGGGAAACATTAATATGTGTGAAGAAACTGGTAGACCTAGTCAAAAAATGATTAGTTATCTAGCAGAGCGCGCAAAAGGCGGTGTAGGTCTAATCACGACCGGTTTAATCCCCGTGAGCTATGGTATTGACTCCACAGTAAAAGAAGTTGGTGATTTGAGTTATTTCCCTCGAATTGACCGCACTCGTACTGTTTTTTCTGGTTGGCGTGAAGTATCTGCTGGTGTACACGCTCACGGCGCAAGTATTTTTATTCAACTTACCGCTGGTCTTGGGCGTGTAGGCAATCCTCAATGCTTACTTACTCAGTTAAAACTACCTGTAAGTGCTTCGTGGAACCCTAATTTTTACATTCCACAAATTCCTTGCAAACGCCTCAGTGGACACAAACTCAACAAACTTGTAAAGCGCTTTGGGCAGGCTGCCGCTGATGCAAAAGTGGCAAATCTTGATGGTGTATATCTACACGGTCACGAGGGGTATCTTTTGGAACAACTCACAAACCCCGCTTTCAACCGTAGGGCTATGGGCAAATATTCGGACTGGCAGAGATTTGGTATTGATGTTGTCCGCGAAATTCGTGAACGCGTTGGCGACCGCTACCCTATTATGTATAGAATTGACTTATCTCTTGCATTAAACGCCACTTATCAAGACAAAATGGAAAATGTAAAGAGCCTCAAAAAGTTTAAAAATGAGCGTACCATTCAACAAACTTTGGACTATATGACAAACCTTGTAAAGGCTGGTGTCGATATGTTTGATGTGGATTTAGGTTGCTATGACAACTGGTGGTTACCTCATCCACCTGCAAGTATGCCTAGTGGGTGTTTCCTTGATATTGCCAAAATTGTAAAAGATTATTTTAAAGAAAATCACATTTTATCCAATGCTGGTAAAGAAGTACCTATCGTTGCCGTTGGTAAGTTAGGTTACCCAGACCTTGCTGAACAGGCTTTGCGCGACAACAAATGTGATATGGTTATGCTTGCTCGCCCACTTTTGGCTGACCCTGACTGGGCAAACAAGGCTTACGCTGGCGAATGTGAGAAAATTACTCCTTGTATCGGTTGCCACGAGGCTTGTATTCGTGAATTTGTAGAAGGCGGTCACCCACAATGTGCGGTAAATCCGCGCACGGCTTTTGAAGAAGTATTTTCACGCGAAATTCCTCTTGCTTCTACCCCACAAAAAGTTGCTGTTATCGGTGGTGGACCTGCGGGTGTTGTTGCTGTCAAGACTTTACTTGCGCGCGGTCACAAAGTAACGCTTTTTGAAAAAACCGACCACATAGGTGGCACACTAATTCCTGCGGGAGTGCCAAGAATCAAATATGAAATTCACAACTATGTAACATATTTGCAAAATGAAATCAAAGATTTAGAGAAAAATCCAAACTTTACCCTCAAACTCAATACTTTGGTTGATGTAGATATGTTGCGCGGAAAATTTGATTCTATCGTTGTAGCAACTGGTAGCCATATAGTTAAGCCAAAAATTGATGGCGTAGAAAACGCAAATGTACTTACAGTGACAGAGGCTTTACTCAATCCAGAGCGTGTCAAAAAAGCTGAAAATATCGTTATCATTGGTGGTGGTGATTCGGGGTGTGAAACTGCTTACTGGGCAAAAGTTGAATTACAAAAAAATGTACAAATAGTTGAAATGACTGCAAATCTTATGGCTGATACTTGTACAGCAAATCGCGGACACATTTTGCACTATTTGGAAAAATCTGGCGCTATCGTACATAATCTAAGCACCGTGGAAAAAATTGGCGAAAACGAAGTAATTATTGCCAAAAATGTACATTCAAGCGTACCTAATCCATACAACACTTGGACACCTATTTTACCTGAAAATATCAAAAATCCTCTCGCTCCAAAAGTAAAAACTCGCACCGAACACAAATCACTCCCTGCGGACCTTGTGATACTTGCAATCGGTACAAGACCTCAAAACAAATTATATTTTGACCTTGTGGCTGAAAATGTAGCACCTCATATTTATCAAATTGGTGACTGCATACGCCCTAGCAAAGTATTTTCTGCTACAAAGAGTGCATACCGCACTTGTCGTGATATATAAGAAGTGGTTAAAAATGAATTGAGATGAAATACAAAAGCAGATAATTTAAAATAAATTGAAAAGAAGATGGAAATCAATAAAAACAGAATTTACAAATGTAAAAACGCTGTTTGGACTAAACAAAATAAAAATTAAGGAGTAAATAATGAAACTAACTAAGGAAGAACAACAAATTTTAGATGGTGCACAAGGCGAAGTTATGGCTAAAATTATGCGCACAATGGTCGAACTTGGTGACTTGTTCGGTGCAGAAAGATTTGTAGAAATTACTCACGATGGGCATATCGTTACATCTATGGGTATTCCCCTACTAAAACCTCTTTACCGCACTATGCAAGAAATTATTGATGCAAAAATCACCGCAAAGTGGAAATTTACCGCTGACCCCCGCCCTATTGACTACAAAAATGTAAAATGCAATGTTTTAGATAAAATTGTGTTTAGCAAAGTAATGTACGGAAAGCAAAAAGACTATGAGGAGCAACTCAATCAAGTTGGTTTAAAGGAAAAAGATGCTTTTAGTTGTGCTTGTTATCACAAAGAAATGTGCAATATTCCCCAAAAAGGCGACATACTTTCTTGGGCTGAAAGCAGTGCTGTCGTGTATGCAAACTCGGTATTAGGTGCGCGTTGCAACCGCAACAGTGGTATGATTGATTTGTTCGGCTGTATATTGGGTAAAGTGCCAGAATTTGGCTTTTTGCTTGATGAAAACCGTAAGGCAAATTGGGTAATTGAAATCAAAACAACAAAGACCCCAGAAGCGCAAATTTTGGGTAGTGCTATTGGTATCGCTGTTGGTGATGGTGTACCATACATAAAAGGGCTCGACAAATTTATCGGTACTACACTCGATGAGCATACTTGCGCATATCTAAAAGATATGGGTGCTGCTAGTGCAAGTAACGGCGCGGTTGGTTTATATCACATAGCAAACCTTACCCCAGAGGCTAAGGAACAAGGTGAAAAATTAATTCGCAAAGATGCATACACTTTGGTGATTGATGATGAATTTTTGCAAAAAACTTATCAAGAATACCCTATTCTTTGGAAAAATAAAAATGCAAAACCTAGTCTTTGTTTTATAGGTTGTCCTCACCTCTCTATGGAGCAACTTAATGCGTGGACTGATAGTATTTTTAACAGCCTAATTCGTAACGGCAAGAGCAAGGTAACTTGTAGGACAATACTTTGCACTTCACCTGCTATCGCAAAAGAATTTGAAAAAACTGCTCAATATTTAAAACTACAAGCAACTGGCGCTCATCTTACTAGCATTTGTCCACTAATGTATCTCAATAACCCACTCACTCATTCAAGACCGATTATCACTTGTTCAAACAAACTCCGCACTTACACGATGGCAAGATTTTACCCTGAACAAGATATTTTAGACATTATCACAGGAAAGGAGAACTAAAATGAGCAAAGAATTTAAAGGACGCGTAATAAATGGTGGTACGCTTACTGGCGAAGCACTTGTATCTCACGCAGGACTAAACACATTGGCTACTTTTCAAAAAAGTGCATTGAAAAATGCTAAGCAAATCATCGGTAGCGACCAAAATAACCCCGATGTATATGGCAAAGTCATTACGGGTAAAATTTTATGCCTACCAAATACGATTGGCTCTACAACTGGTGGTATGGTACTTCAAACCGTTTGTTCTATGGGTATCAACCCTAGCGCAATGCTTTTTTCAAACGAAATTGACTCACTGGCAGCAAGCGGTGTGATTTTGGCAAAGATTTGGGAAAATAGCCCTATGATTGCGATTGACAAACTGGGTAGCGACTTTTTAAAGTCCGTAAAAACTGGTGACACTATCGAAATAAAGACAGACGGCACAGTTATTATCAAATAAATCTAAAATTTAGTCCAAATTGAACACTAATGTAATACAAGTTTAGTTTTGGGCTTTTTTTAAAAATATATTTACATTTTGTCGATTTTGTGATATAATTTGAATATTAAAACAAAAAGCAAAAGGAGTATGAAATGTCAAATTCTGTTGCAGCCAAAAAATATGGTGATGATTGTGTAGAATTGTGGCACGACCGCAAACGCTGGTGTGGGCTTCCTCTTTCTTTTACTCGTTATAGCATTGTGAAAAAACCTGGTAAATGGGTAAAATTAATCGTGGATATTGGTTTGTTTACTAGTCACATTGAGGAAGTAAATGTGTTTCGTATAGATGATACTACAATTTTTGAATCATTTACAAACAAGTTTTGGGGTACTGGTACTTTGAAAGTTTACTGCAAAGATGCATCTGATGACCATGTGAACTTAATAAGGATTAAAAATCCTTCAAAGGTACGCAATCTCATCAATGAACTTATTGAAGATGACCGTAAATCACGCAATGTACAATACGGCGAAATGCAATTTTAGTGGAAAATGGCTATCAAGCCATTTTTTTATTTTATATATCAATAATTTTTAACTTTTAGTAACTCAAAAAGTAGTTTATCAAAAAGTTTGCTATACTTGTTGCCAGTTCTTTGTCATATTCGTTTAAATTTTCACTCGCTACTACTACCCCACCCATTAAG
>CAVBHV010000063.1:0-4752 GCA_963595385.1 bacterium | reverse complement strand
GTATAAATGGTTGGTTGTTTTTGCCTTGGTAGTCGCATTCCTAGGGGGGGGGGCGCTTATTTAGCCTATAATAATTTTGTGTATAACCACAACAATACCAACGAGCCAGCAAGGGCGGAGTATCCGTATGTGGATTCGGAGCGGATTAGGACTAGCTATTCTCTCACTTATATTACGATATATTATGATAACTCGGTAATGACTGCTTATGCACCTACTTACAGAGAGGAGAGGGATTATTATAAAAGCGAGAGTGCTTCTAATGGTACTCCCAAAGACACGATACTATATACATTTTATATAGATTCCCTTACGGTAAGCCTTAACAAGACAGGTTACAAGTGGAAGGATATGGTTAAAGCGAAGTATGCTTCATATAGTAATAGATATGAGAGTTCGGCAAGAAGTAGCGCTTTGAGCAATGCAAAAGCACTAACTAATTATAATGTGTTTTTTCAGGTGGATGGGAGCAGGCTATTTATTGAAAATGGATTTAAATTTACCGATGTTTTGGACTCTAATCTAGGTGGCACTTCATATTATTATTACTGTTTATTCTACCTTGAATCTACTGATAATATTGAGCCGATTGAATACACACTTTCGTTTGATTATGGGCAGGGGAGTGGCTCGGTAACAACTATTCAAGTAAAATACGATGAGGTAATTTATCAGCGTTTGCCTAGCGGTATGCGCGATATGTACAACCTTTCTGGCTGGAAAATTGCGGGGACTTCTATCGGTAGTAGCACAAAATATACTTGGACTAACGATATGACCGCAAGCGCACAATGGACTTTTTCTGGGCTTACGCTAAACTCCTCTGTTAGTTCGGTGGGCGGTGGCGCGATAGTCGGCGCAAAAACGCAATACAAGAGTGGTGAATTGTTGAGCGTGCAAGCGGTGCCGAATAGTGGCTACAAATTCGATAGTTGGACTTATAACGGTTCGACTATCACCGCAAATCCGCTAATAGTAAACATTACTGCAAACAGCACGCTGGTGGCAAATTTCAAGCAAACTGGTACGCTTTCGGTTAGCCTTGTTGGTTCTGGAACATATACGACCGAAATTGTGGGCGACACTACAAATATTTTGGTTACACCTGCAAGCGGGGTGGTAAATCAAGTAGAAATTGATGGAGTTGTTTTCCCTGTTGAATATTACAGTGCGAATGTCTGGAACGCTGGTTCGGCGCGCGGTGTGGCTTATTACGCAAAGGACAGCACAAATAAATTTTTGATGACACTAGATTACATTTTTGCCGACACGACTATAAAATTTCATATAGGCACACGCAGTGGGGAATTAAAAAATCCGCCTAGTGGTGGCACAAGTATTGAGGGCGTGGCTACAATCGCTACGGTTGGCGGTGAGGCGCGCGTGAATGGCTTTGATACTGAAGATGAAACAAGTATGGTGCATTTGAGTGCGGTTGCCTTTAATGGCTATACTTTTGTGGGCTGGGAGGCTAGCGATGGCACGGACTTGTCTGCATACAACAAAATGAGCGTAAACATTCCTTATAGCCTCATCAAAGGCAAGGTGATTACCGCTAAATTTGCGCAAAACACTTCGCAAAATATCAATAGTGAAACAAACAACGCGCACGACTTTTTATAATAAATATTGCGATTTAGATAATATAGGCAAGCGAAATATTTAAACATACAACAAAAGCATAAAATAAGAATTTAATCTATGTAAAGTAAAAACACATTGAGTAATTTCAATGTGTTTTTTGTCTATATTTTTAACTTGTGTAATAATTACATTAAATCTTGTGCATAGGGAGTACTAAGTACAAGTATTCTTCGCCTTCTTGCGGAACGATTGTACAAGGGTGTACAGGGCTACCATAACGAATTTGTACAAACTCATCACTGATTACGCGCAATGCATCAGTATAAAGTCTGCCGTTAAATTCGATTTTGAGGTCTTGACCAGAGTGGGTGGTTTGCAAGTGCTCGGTAATGTTTCCTAATTCACTTTCACTGCTAATCACCATATCTTTGCCAGTAATATCAAATTTGACTACAAAGTTTCTATCAACACGGCTCAAAAGTCCCGCACGCTCAATAGTGTCTAGCAAGTGTCTGCGGTTTACATTGATTGTAGTGCTAAATTCCTTTGGTAAAATTTGCTTGTATGAAACATAGTCGCTTTGCATACCCATAAGGCGGGTCATAAGTTGAGTGTCACCTAAGTTGATTTGAAGGTGATTTTTCTGCGTGCAAATCTTTACGATTTGTTCACTGTCTGGCAAAAGTCTAACGATTTCAATAAGGCAACGCGCACTCACAACTACACCAAATTCTGCGCTTTGGTTGGAAGTTTGCTTGCGAATGAGAGCCATACGCACACCATCAAGCGCAATACCACGCAATTCGCCATTTGTGATTTCAAGTAAAATACCTCGTAACATTGGACGGCTGTCATCTTGCGCAACAGCAACGCTTGCTTTGGTAACCAAATCTTTGAAACTGTCACTGCGAATTTCTACAAACTCGGGCTGGTCGAGATTTTTTGGCTCAGGAAATTCACTAGCATCTTGACATTGGAAATATGCATTGTTATCTCCGTAAGTCACATCAAGAGTCTTGTCGCGCAAGTTAAACTCAATTTGCTCACTGCTGATTTTGCTTGCAAAGTCCGCAAAGAATTTTGCAGGAATGACAGCAACCCCTGGTACACGCACATCTGCACGAATGGCTTTTGTAATGGTGAGTTCGAGGTCGGTACAAGTCAAAGTTAATTTGTCCTCCTCTGCAACCATTTTTACACATTCTAAAATTGGGTTTGTAGTGCGAACGGCTGATGCTTTTACAACCTTTAATACTGCATCTGCCAAATCTAACCCTTGACAACTGAATTTCATTTTTCACCTCAAAGTTAAAGTTTTTAGTAACACAATTATACCAAAAGTCTATCAAAAAAACAAGATTAAACTTAAAAATTTTTAACTTGTATAAATATAACTATTAAATATTATTTATGCAAAATTAATTGACATTTTATTGCATTTTCATTATAATTATTACAGCGTTGGCAAATATAACTTATATATAATACACCAACGCGAGGTGAAATATGGAAAAACTGGTTTTAACTACACAACAAAAAGAACTTTGCGCACAAACTGATGACATAATCAAAAGCGGTAATGTAAACTTAATGTTAAAGCATTTTGCTTTGCTTATGGCTGACGGACTTACTCCTACGCCACGACAAATTGCAAAGGTGAGCGCGCACATCTATCAAAAGGGCAATGAAGATTTGGCACTTGATTTTGCGACCGAGTTTGGCGGTATGGGTGCATTTGTGCAAAAATTAGGCGAGATTGTGATTGAGCAAGGTTCCGCTGAGGATAACTTTGATTTTGCGCAATATGTTTCTGGGGCAGATGTCATTTTGCACGGCAAGGCTATCAAAAAGAAGAAAAATAAGTTGTGGTGGAATGCTTTTGTAAAGCGTTTTCCTGAACAGGCTAGAATTATTATGCAAGGACAATCAAAAACTAAGGAAGAAACCTTTTCTAGGTAAAAATAAGGAGTAGAAATGGAAACGGAAAAGTTTAATGTCGATGCCGAATCTTACGAAAAGTTTGATTGCGATTTGGGTTATGTTACGGGCGAACACGATATTTTGCAAATGAAAGTAAAACGCTTTAAAGAAGAAGTGTTTTGTGGGCTTATCGGTACTTTTGACGATAACGGCAAATATACTATTCCAGATGAAATTCTTGTTGAATTGGTTGGGTTGACTAAAAAAATTGATGCTCAAACAATCAACGGGACAGAGGCACGCGCTTTTGTAGGGGATAAAGTTTTGCATTTTAATATGACTCCTCCGCAAATGCTAGAGAATGGCAACGCTTATTGCTATCTCGAACTCAAAGAGGAAGTGTCTCATATCAACGGGTATTATATCGACACTTTGACTACGATTATTGCGACTTATGAATACAAAGCCGATTCATTTTTTATGAATAATGCATATAATGCCTTTAACCTAAAAGAGTTTAAAGCCGATGACCCTGATGCCACCGCTCCGCAGTTGGTCCCTGATTACTTAGGGCAGAGATATGCAGTGCTTGAAGCAATGCTAAATCAATGTGGTGATGCGCTCGATAAATTGGAAGAAGCTTACTTTAATAAGCGCTTACAACTTTTGTCCGAGCATACGGAAGTTGCGCTAATTTTGGCAGAATTTGCGAACAAGCGTAATAAGTTGGAACCGTATTTTGCAAAATCAGAGCATAAGTACTACTTTTTAAATCAAATACTAGATGAAGTGTTGGAAATGGAGCAGTGCAAAAAATGCTTAAATCAATCAAATGTTAAATATCATTTGAATGAGGCGGACTTGAAATATTTTAGACTCAATATTCAAGCCAAAGAAAAAATGCGCGATAGTTATCAAGTTAAGCACGCGCAAGAAAGTGCTTTGTTTGTGGACAAGGGCAAGCCTGCAAATGCAAAGCCTGTACAAAATAAAGTTAAACCAAATGTAAAAGTTAATTCGGGCAATAAAAATAGAGGTAAAGGTGGCGGAGGTAAGCCTAAGGGCAAATCTTTTGCCAAAAAACCTGCTGGCAAAGAAGCGCCAAAAGACAAAATTTATATAACAGGGAATCCAGTTGATCAAGTTCAACTAGAGAAAAGTTTTAAATCTTATGAACAACAGCAAGCCAAAACGAGTTCTGTCGAACAACAATTAATTAGATAAATAGACTTTGGACGGTCGAAAAGT
>CAVBHV010000062.1:0-4769 GCA_963595385.1 bacterium | reverse complement strand
GTATAATTTAAATAAATAACTAAAAATCATAGAAAAACGCTAAAAAATTAACAAAAATAGCGTTTTTTTGTTTAATTTTCACAACTTTTTATCAATTTGATTAAAAAAGGGGCAAGATGCGTAACATTTATGCAGAGGAGAAGTGTTATGCGTAAACCAACAATGGACCTAAACAAGGTCAAGACTGAAATTTTGAAATTAAAAGGCAAATATATTGAAATGGAAGTCAACAAAGGTAGAAAGAAAATCACACATTACGAAGGAGTGCTAGAAGATATTTATCACAGCGTATTTGTAGTTAGACTTAAAAATACAACAACTACGGAGAAATTGAGTTATAGTTATAGTGATGTGTTGTGCGGTGATGTAAAAATCGAAGTAAAAGAGTAAATTTTGCATATTTTTTGTTTTCCTAAAATAGAATATTACTAATAAATTTTAGGAGGGCGAAATGGCATTTGAACCAAAAAGCGCAGAACTAGAGATAAAATACACAAAACAGCAAACGGGAGAGGGTGTGCCAGTTGTGATGACATTATCTGCAAGCGAAGGCGCTATCTCGCGAGTGGTATCTGTAAGTGCTAATCCGTATGTAGAAAATGTAACACCTAGCGCGGGAAGTGTGCAAATTGATGGAAAACTATGCGTAAAAGTGCTAGTTGAAAATGTTGAGGGCGGTTTTTCTTGTTTGGAAGGTACGAATGGCTTTACTGCTCACATTATGAATAGTGAGATTACGCAGAATAGTGAGATATTTGCGACTGCTCAACTTTTGGGGGTGAATAGCGTGCAAGCCTCAGAGCAGGCGGTCACTTTCACTTGTAGTGTTTCGGTAAGTCCTATAACCCTTGCTACTGAAAAAGTAAAGTATATCGAAGAATTGCCGATTGCACAAGTAAAAAAAGATTTGATAAGTTATACCACAGTGGTAGCTGGGTCGGCACAAGATTTTGAATTAAATTTGGAATTAGATTTGCCAACCTCGGTAAGTAAAATTTTGTCTGTTGAAAGCAAAGTGGCTCTATCAAAAGCGGAGGCTGGTAACGATGTAGTCGCTCTAAAAGGGGAGGCTTATACAAATTTAATTTACCTTACCAACGATGAGCAACCAAAATTAAAAAGCCAAAAATACACGCAAGAATTTAATCACGAATTGCTTGCAACAAATATAACGACTCAAGATATTGTGTCAGCGACTGCACAAAGTTCGAATACACAATACGAGTTGCAAGGCGAGTTAAATAGCGCAAAAGGTACAATTTTGCTTAAAAATATAGTAAAAACAAACATTTTTGTTCGACAAGCCAAGACTTGTGAAGCGGTAGTAGATGCATTTTGTCCGCATTATTTACTAAATAATGAGTACACTAGTTTCATTTCTCAAACGCTAGGCACGAGTGAGTTAACTTTTGAAAAAATTGATGGTAGCATAGTGCTGGGTGAAGATTCTCCGCGAATTGACAAAGTACTTGCGGTTTGTTCAGGCAATGTGGTCGTAAAAACAACAGAAGTGGTAGATAGCCAACTCAATGTAAATGGGGTATTGAATTGTAATGTAATCTATGTGCTTGATGATGAAAATGCGACCACGCAATCAGTATTTGCGGAAGTACCATTTAACATTGTACTTAAAAAAGACAATTTAAATGAAAACAACTCATATTATATAAATATTGTGTCAAAAGACATTGAAGCACGCAACAAAAAATCAAAAGAAATAGATATTTTGGCTGAGTTGGCAATCGAAATGGTAGTACTTGAAAATGTTACTGAGGCGAGTTTGCAAAATGTGACTTTGGGTGAAAAGCGCACAGTAAATACTAGCGCAATGGGACTTTATATTGTACCAGAGGCGAAAGACCTGTGGGAAGTATCAAAGGCTTTGGTTGTGTCGGGCGATTTGATTATGCGACAAAATCCAGATTTGCAATTTCCTTTTACGACTCCACAACGCATAATAATTTATCGTGAAAAGCAGTTGTAATTTATCTCAAAAGCATTGCATAGTACTATGCATAGTATATAAAAACGGCAAAAATTCAATATTTTTATGCAAAAATGAGCGAAAATCAATAAAATTCGCTTGTTTTTTATTTTTACATATTTTTTGTTTAAATTATTGATAACAGTCAATATTTTATTGCGGAGGTGAGAATATGTGGAGAAAAATAGGTATTGCGATTGCGGTTTGTTTGGTGATTTTGGGTGGTGTAGTTGGTTACTGTAATGCAAACCAAACTGAGTTGACTGCGGATAGTTTTTTGAGAATACATATAAGAGCGAATAGTAATTCAGCTGATGACCAAGCGGTAAAGTATAAAGTCAAAGATGCGGTGGTGGAATATTTGACTCCATTTTTAGTAGAAGCAGACACAAAGCCAAAGGCAATGGAAATTATATCTAATCATTTAGATGAAATTTCGCAAGTTGCAGGTTTAGTGCTAACGCAAAATGGTTATAATTATGGCGCAAAGGCAATTTTGCGAAACGAGTATTTTCCTACTAGGTGCTATGATGATGTCGTGCTTGAAAGTGGGGAATATGATAGTTTGATTTTGGAATTGGGTAATGCTAGTGGCAATAACTGGTGGTGCGTGGCTTATCCGCCGTTGTGTTTTGTGGGAAGTGAGGATAATTCTAGTCAAATTGTGTATCGTTCAAAATTGAAAGAAATAATTAATTCGTTCTTTGGAGGGAAATGATGAAAAATAAAGTTATCAAAATGTTTGCGCTTTGTCTGTGTTTTATTACCATTGCTTGTGTGGGCTATGTTGGTATCTACAACGCGGACATTTACACGACCGAGCAAGTAGTTGCAACTGGGCTGACTACAAATCAAGTAAAAACCGTGCAACAAAAACTCAAAAATTGGGGCTATTACAAAGGTTCAGTTGATGGAATCTATGGCACTCAAACTAAAAATGCGGTGAAAAAATTTCAAAAAAACAACGGACTCACTGCTGATGGAATTGTGGGGAGTAAAACAGCAAGCGCGCTGGGTATGAGTCTTAGTTCTCAAAGTAGCAATGACCTGTATTTGCTTGCAAAATGTATTCACGCGGAGGCGAGAGGTGAGCCATATGTGGGACAGGTGGCAATCGGTGCGGTAATTTTGAATCGTGTAAAAAGTAGTAAATTTCCAAATACGGTGTATGGAGTTATTTATCAACCGTGGGCATTTACCGCGGTCAATGATGGGCAAATTAATTTAGAGCCAAATCAATCTGCATACAATGCGGCGCGCGATGCTTTGAATGGTTGGGACCCGACTTACGGCGCAATTTATTACTACAATCCAGCAACTGCTACCAGTAGTTGGATATGGTCGAGAAAAATTGTAGTAAAAATCGGCAAGCATAATTTTGCAGTTTAAAAGGGGTAAATTTATGAAAAAATGGGTTATGGCGCTCACTATTGTTGGTTGTGTGTTGGCAGTAGGTGCGGTAACATTTACAGGTGTGAGTTGGGGGCTTACTTCAAATAGTTTGGGTATGTACAAAACTCAACTTGAATATGTATATGAGCGAAATCTTTATGAATTAACCGATAATATCAACAATATTGAGTCGAATTTATCAAAACTGAAAGTTGCTACTGATGCAAAAGTGCAAGAAAGGTATCTTGCAAATGTGGTAGCGCTTGCAAACTCTGCGCAAAATAACATCGCAACGCTTCCTATTGAACACAATGCGATAAACAAAACAACGACATTTATCAATCAATTAAGCGGTTTTTGTCTTGTTTTGCAACAAGATTTGGCGAGTGGTGAAAAAATCAGTCTTGATGATATGGACCAAATTGCATCGCTTCATATTTCTAGTCAAGATATAAAATACGAATTGAATCGCCTTACTGTGCTTGTGTCGGGGGATTACAAAATTGTAGATAATGTAAAAGACCCAAACAAAGGCGATAGTAATTTTAATAATGAATTTGGCGGGTTAAAGAATGAAATAGTAGAGTATCCGCAGTTGATTTATGATGGTCCGTTTAGCGATTCGGTCACAAACAAGGAGATAAAAGGGTTAAGCACAACTGAAATTAACAGTGAAGAAGCACTCAATAGAGTAAAAAAGTGGTTTCCAGATTATCAAGTTTCCGCTAGTGGTGAAACAAACGGCGAATTTGATACATTTAATTTTTCACTAGAAAAAAATGGGCAAAATTACTATGCGCAAGTCACTAAGCGCGATGGGATTTTATTGCAATTTAATGGCAGTGTAGATGCTGGCAAGGCGAATAAAACGGAAGACGAATGTCGTACCATTGCGGAAAACTTTGCAAGCAACCTAGGTTTTAAAGATTTAAAAGCGGTTTGGAGTACGGTTAGTCAGGGTTTTGTGTATATAAACTTGACTCCTGTAATCAAAAATGTGACCATTTATCCTGATATGATAAAGGCAAAAGTAGCGCAAAATACGGGTGAAATTGTGGGCTTTGAGGCTAGAAGTTGGGCATATAATCATGCCGAGCGAAACGATTTTGGGGCAAGTATAAATGAAATCGAAGCGCGCAAAAATTTGGCTAGTGAGTTAGATGTGCGTACGGTAAAACTTGTAATTGTGCCAAACGAATATGTGGGTGAAACACTTTGCTATGAATTTATGTGTATAGGTGATGGTTCGACATATTATGTATATATCGATGCAAAGAATGGACAACAAATAAATATACAAAAAGTTGTAGAAACTGATGATGGCGAATTATTAATGTAACCTATTAGAAAATATCCTTTTCCCTATAATAAACAATAAGATATAGTACTATGC
>CAVBHV010000061.1:0-4903 GCA_963595385.1 bacterium | reverse complement strand
CTATAATCTTTTGTCTATTTCAAACTATTAAACCACGGAATTAGTGTGTTGTCTGTAAAGTCTGCGAGCCAATTAAATATCGTTTGTGATACACTATTTTCGCTAAGCAAATTATTGAGCCAATCGCCAAACGCTGGAATTGATGGACTAATAAGATACGCTACGACAAACACAATCGACACAACTAGCGCGCCCTTAATAGCACCCAATAGCAAACCGAACAATCTATCAAGCCCTGAAATCGCACGACTTTTTGCGATTTTATCAAAGATTTTACCCAAAATTGCAAGCACAATTTTAATCAAAATAAATAAAATAAATACTGAAATAACGACCGCAATTACTTGGCCTATTTGCATAGCAAAATCGTTGATAAATGTACTACTCGCTGAGCCACCTTCGTAGCCTACCCAGTATTGTTGCCCCATTAAAATCTCAGCAAATTTGTTTAAGAAAAAGTTTGGTATCGCCTCGCCCCCGCCATTCTGACAAATAGGCGTAATAGGATTTACCATTGCATTGCCTAGCGCATCGCTTAACCCAAACCAACTTTGTAGCAATGCGCTAAATGGTTTTGCAAGCCAAATAGACACAACAAGAGTCGCAATAGTACCAAACAACTGTAACAAACTCTTTAAAAAGCCACGCGCCATACCTACAATCGCAATAATCGCAACAATAGCAATGACCGCAATGTCCAACCAAGCCATAAGCACTCCTTTTTTGATATTTCATAATACCCGAATCTCTACCATTTGTATAGCACAAATCAAAGCTATACGCAATACTTTGAGTCAAATTTTTTGCAAATTTTTACGATTTTTTATAGAAAAATTGCAAATTTTGTTAAATTTTGCTAAATTTCGCCAAATTTTTACAAAAAACCATAAGATTACACATTCAAGCAACCCACAATTATCAAAAAGATACACATTGCCATTATGCAAAAACCAGCGATTACGGTCATCTTGCTATTGTTAATTTTGCTCCTTATCGCGCGCTCTGTTTTTTTGTCATAATGAAATAAATTTACATCGAAATTTACATTATTTTCATCGGCATACATATAGGCATCACAATATCTTTTTTCCGCCAAATCTGCTTTTACTTTTCTAAATTTCCCATACATTGCATAAGTGTAAACGGTAGAGGCGACCAGTAAACTTATACCCAAAAATATCACAAAACCGCGCCATACCGCCACTAATGCCCCGAAAATAATGGCAAGTAATATGCTTGCCAAAAATGTCATTACTTGCCAATTAAACTTCATTTTTACCTCTTTTTTAGATAATCGCGCCTACAATAATGGCTACAACAATCAAAATCATACCGATGATTTGCGCAATCATAAACCAAATATTACGCTTGCTTTTTGCATAGCAAAAACCCGCAACTATTGTGATAAAATATGCAAAAATATTTGCAATTACCGAAAATGCTGATGCAAGTCCGTCAATTTTAAAGTTTAATATAGGGTTTGCCTCTGGACTAATCAAGTGTGCAACAAACGCAATCACTAGCGCAAACGCGATACACATTGTCGCCACAAAACCCATAAAGTTTAACACGCGTTTAAATTCTAAACTTGCCATAAAATGCTTCCTTTTATAAAATTTTAATATATTATATTAAATCCTTGCCTATTTTGTCAAGCCTGCTTATCAAGTTTCTCCAAAACCTCTCCAAAATAATCCGGCAACTCCGCCGTAAAATTTAATCGTTCGCCCGTGCGCGGGTGTGAAAATTCTATATACTGCGAATGTAGTAGTTGTCCGTTTAATTTGAAATTTTGATGTTTATAGCCATACACAGGGTCGCCAACAATCGGGTGACCTAAATATAGACTATGCACGCGAATTTGGTGCGTTCTGCCCGTTTTGAGTTGAAAATTTGCCAAAGTGTATTTGTTATAAGTTTTCAATACACTAAAATCAGTGATTGCTATGCGGTCATTTGAGTTTGTGCTGACTGCCATTTTTTTGCGGTCACGCGGGTCACGGCAAATATAGGTTTCAATATGCCCCGTTTGTTCTTTTAACACGCCTTCTAGCAACGCAATATATCGGCGAATACAAGTTTTTTCTGCAATTTGTTTGGCTAAATCGCGGTGCGCAAAGTCATTTTTTGCCACCAACATTAGCCCCGATGTGTCCTTGTCCAGTCTATGCACAATCCCTGGTCGCAATTCGCCATTTATGCCCGATAAATCTTTAAAATGAAATAGCAACGCATTTACCAAAGTATGGTCACTGTGACCGATACTAGGGTGTACCGCTAGCCCTTGTGGCTTGTTGATTACTGCTAAATCACTATCCTGATACACAATATCAATAGGAATGTCTTGCGCAACGAGCGAAATTTCCACAGGCTCTGGGATTGAATATGTCACTATGTCACCGACTTTTAATGCATAACCTGCCTTTTTTTGTTCATCGTTTACAAGCACACAACCTTTATCAATTAAATTTTTTACCGCAGACCTTGAAATCGGCTCTAAGTCGGTCAAAAACAAGTCTAGTCGCGTGCCTTTTTCTTCTTGCGTTATCTCAATTTTTTCCATAATTTTATCCTAATTATTTGCTATTTTATTTATCTTAATTTTTATCTAAATTGCTGTTATTTTGTAATTAAACTAATTAGTTTGTACAGCGCTTTAAGTGTCTATTTTTGTGGTATTTTCTTGCGTATTTTCGTTTGAATTTTTGGTAGTTGAAATTGAAGTTTTATCTTGCTCTTTTTTATCAAAACGGCAGAAAAATACCAAATATATCGCAAGGCAAATGCACCCAACGGTGAGTGCTATGTCGGCTATATTAAAAACGGGAAAATCCATAAATTCAAGATGAATAAAATCGCGTACATACCCTAGAAAAATACGGTCAATAAGATTGCCTATCAACCCGCCTAAGATAAGCGTAAAACCCACCTTGTACCAGCCATTACTGCGGGAATTTTTGTTGTAAAACAAATCAAAAACAATCATACCCGCCATAAACGCGACAGCAAGCACAATAAAGAAAATTTTTGCCCCGCTAAGCATACCAAAACTTGCACCATAATTATGTACAGACACAAAGCCAAAAAAGCCGTTGATTACATCAATATTTTTACCGTCTAGCAATATTTTTGCTACCAAATCAAGTATTACCACGCCGAGTGCTAAAAAATACCACCAGCCTATGTGTGTTTTGTCGTATTTAAAATCTATTTTCAATATTATTTTCCTTTTTTTGAATATAGATATATTATATAATAAATTTTGTAAAATGAATAGTTATTTGACATAAAAATTTTGCAAAATGAAGAAAAATTCTTT
Source organism: bacterium (assembly GCA_963595385.1). Taxonomy (GTDB): domain Bacteria; phylum Bacillota; class Clostridia; order Christensenellales; family UBA1242; genus UBA7867. The sequence continues at coordinate 1,584 of CAVBHV010000061.1, read as the reverse complement.
ATTTATTGATTTTAAAACCGTGAGGGGCGTAAAAGTAAATACCGTCACCTATTCGCTCCAATTTACCACCCAAAGCACACACTGCGCCACATACAAAATCTAGCCCTCTTGTAGCATTTTCTGTGCGCAAAGAGGCAAAATTTACAATCACTGGAATATTTGATTTCAAGCCTTTTACAAATTTAACTATATCGTTAAAATCAATCGGCTCATAAATAGCAATTTTGCTATCTTGGAATTGATAATCAATTTTGCTTACTCGCTTTTTAGGCTGAGGCTTGCGATTTGGCTTTGCGGACTGTTTTTCGACAAGCCCTAATCCTGCGGTTATATAGTCCAAAAACCCCAAAACTATCACCTCCGTATTGCATTTTTCGATACCAAGAATTTAATAAATCTCTTGCAATCACAACAAACAAAGCGCCCACAATTTTACCCAAATTTATATAGTATGTGTGCATTTTCTTTTTAAATTTTAGCATACTCACGCGATTGTGACGCTTAAAAATGGTAGATATTTTTGAGTTATTTAGACTTTTTTTATACGAAAAGGCGGAATTCTAGCAATACCGCTTTATTTTATGTATTTGATTTAGTTGTGTTTTTTTGTTGCTTTTTGTCGTATTATATGATAGAATGTGGGAGCAATTACTCTTGAAATTTAAGGAATATGTATGAGCGAAAAAAGCAACATCAAAGACCATTTACAGAAGTTGGCTGTTCTCAAAACAGAAGCCAACCGTTTTGAAGTAGAGGAAAATCAACTTAAAAAAGACTTTCAAGTGAACTTACATTACCTTTATACAAATATTTCAAATTACAAAGAGCCACCTAAATTTTTGAGTGACCGCATACAGCAAGAAGTCGCTCAATTTGAAAATACCAGCAAGGAAATCACAAATTCTAGCCTACCGCTAAAAAGCGAGGTAATGAAACTAGAAACTGAATTTCTCGAAGCAAGTAATTTTTCTACCAAAACTATTACAAAATACCTTGCTTGCGTATTGACCGAACGCACGGGGCGCACTTGGCTACCGATTAGATACCTTTTGGAACCAGGTAGTTTGCGTATTCCTCAGCACGAGGCGTACGCGGTAATTACTGCGGAAAGTTTATTCAATCTCCCTAATATGGGCGATACAATGACTTTGCTAAAAACTCCTTATTATGTGAGCGAAAATAGATACGGTATCAAATATACCGAGGAACAACACAAAGACAGCACTTATTACGCAAAATTCGATAGCGAGGCTTTTACCTACATTTGGCAAATGTCTAGTTACAATTTTATTTCAATTGCGGACACGCCAAATTTTAACGCTTTTTTCAATCTAAACAAGTGCAGAAATAAGCCATTCTTACACATCCCTATTTCCACTTTCGAACAAAAAGTCTTGCGTTCGTTTGATGAAAAATTACCTACTTATTTAAACTACAACAAACCGCACATTCCTCCTACCCACCCGCGCGCGATTGCAACACAAGTGCTAACCGATTTGGTAAATGGTAGATTAAATCAAAAAGAGCGCACCACCACCCTACAAGCGCAAAGAGAGGCTTAAAAATAACAAATTAGTATTAAAT
>CAVBHV010000060.1:969-4926 GCA_963595385.1 bacterium | reverse complement strand
GAGTATAGAAGGGGGGGGTTATGCAAAAGAAATTGACTATGGCTTTTGATGTTGAGGGCACATTACTTGATAAAACTGGTAAATTAGATTTAGATGTAATCGACATTTTCAAGAAAGCCGACAAAAGACAAACTACTTTCATTTTATTGACAGGTGGTAGTTTGAGTGTAGCGCAAGATGCTTTAAGGCAAATTAATGAAATAATCGGTGGTGCTCCTATAAAAGCGTGGATTGGTGCTAACGGTGGGGGACTCATTTATTCGCCTGATGGACAAAAAGTGAAAAATGAATATTTTTCAGAGAGTGATATTGATAATGCATTGAGTTATGCGCGTGCATTGGACAAAAAATGTATTGCAATGTATGCAACAGAAAAGGGTAATTTTGTAGATTGTCCTGATTCTATTGCAAACAAGGTCGCTATGTATTTCTTTAAAAAGCACGATGCCAAAAAAGGTAGTGCTGGTATGAAGTTACAAGATATTGACATTTCATCTTTTAAAAGTATAGATGACCTTACTGATGAAATTGGTAATATAAACGAAATGTATTTCTTTACTCTTAGCAAAGACAAAAAAGCCGAAATTCATTCAAAATTGTCATTGGCGTTTAATGATGAATGTTCTATATACTGCGATAAATATATTTCTATACCCGCAATGAACAAGTGGTTTGCTCTAAAAGAAATTCAAAAATTAGATGAAAATTTACCGCAAGATGTAAGAGATATTATCTATTTTGGTGATGGCGAAAATGATGTGGCTTGTTTAAAATGGTGTAATTTGAGTGTTGCGCGTGGTGAGCAAGCAACCATTACTGCTAAAAATTCAGCAAAACGCCAATTAAACAACTTATCTGCATTTGCTGATGAGATTTACGGAATTAGTGAAGAAAAAAACAAGTCTTTTGAACGCGTAAAACAATGCCTACAAGCAAATAATTAATGTAAATACTGCAAAAAATAAAGCGGACCTTAGTCCACTTGTAAAAATGCAGTATTTTTTGTTATTAGTAAATTGCGTGAGTACTATACTCTCGTAATTTTGTTATTTTATTATTTCATTAATTTCTCCGCCACCTAGGCAATTACCTTGCGCATCGTAGAGAACTGCAAATTGTCCTTGCGTAACTGCGCGTTGTGGGGTAGCAAAATTAAGTCGTACATTTTCGCCTTCGATATGGCAAGTCACTTTTTGGTCGGGCTGGCGGTATCTAAATTTTGCAAAACATTCAAAAGTTTCAATATCAGGTTTTTTTGGTATCCAGTTAAACCCAGCGGTCACAAGCCCTGCTGAGTTTAATTCGTTTTTAGAGCCTTGTGTAACATAAAGCGTATTTGTAGTCAAATCTTTTTTTACCACAAACCACGCGCCCTGCTCAGCCTCTTTTTGTCCGCCGATACCTAACCCTTTGTGCTGACCGATTGTGTAATACATTAAACCTTGATGGGTGCCAATAGTCTTTCCATTTAGAGTCTTGATTTCGCCACTTTGAGCGGGCAGGTAGTGCGACAAAAATTCGCGGAAATTGCGCTCGCCGATAAAGCAAATGCCAGTGCTATCCTTTTTGGTAGCGGTAATCAAACCGTTTTCGCTTGCGATTTTGCGCACCTCAGGTTTTGTTAAGTCGCTTAGTGGAAACATCGCAAATGAAAGTTGGTGCTGATTGAGTTGATTTAAAAAGTAAGTTTGGTCTTTATTTTGGTCTAGACACTTTTGCAAGTAAAACAAGCCGTTTTGCTCGGTCACTTTCGCGTAATGCCCTGTGGCTACTTTGTCAGCGCCTAGCATTTGCGCTTTTTGAATGAATGGACCAAATTTTATCTCGCGATTGCACAAAACATCAGGGTTTGGCGTTCTGCCTTCTTTATAACTTTTTAAAAAATACTCAAACACGCGTTCGTAGTATTCTTTGCTAAAATTTACCGAATAGTAGGGGATACCGATTTTGTCGCAAACACGGCAAACATCTTGATAATCTTGCGTGCTTGTGCAACGCCCGAGCGCATCTTTTTCTTCCCAATTTTTCATAAATAAACCGATTACATTGTAACCTTGATTTTTCAAAAGTAAAGCGGTTACGCTTGAATCAACGCCACCGCTCATACCTACAACAATAGTTTTTTCCATCTAAACCTCATTTATCTTCTAGTACAACGGGTACTTTAAATCGTTTGAAAGCAATTCTAAATATATCATATACCCAAAAACAAGTCAATAGTGCGCTCATCATTGCGATAAACACAAACGGCACTTGTAGTCCATAACTTTCGTAATCGGGTAACCCGTTTACCACGCCACATATCGCGCCACAAATTACATTAAATAATATTACAATCGACCAACACACGCAAAAAATTGTGCCTACGATAGGGCGTTTTACATAGAAATAATGCGCACCAAAAAGTCCTAAAAATATGCAAAGTAAAAGAGTGTTTTTGTAGTTTAAATCAGCGGGCGGGTAGGTAGTATATACCACTTTTTCAGGTTCAAACTCCGCGCGCGCCTTTTTTACCGCTTGATGACTAGCGTGCTGAATTTGTGTTAATTTTGTGCCACATTTATAGCAAATGTTGACATTTTTATTTATTCTAGCACCACAATTTGGACAGCGCATTTAATCTCCTTAAATCAATTCATTCATTAGTCTAGCAAGGTCAATTACTCTATTTGAGTAACCCCATTCATTATCGTACCACGCAACTACTTTGACAAAATTTTCATTTAGCATTATACCTGCGCCCTCATCAAAAATCGAACTGCGGTAGTCACCGTTAAAATCGCTTGAAACAACTGCGCGGTCCTCATAACCCAAAATTCCATCAAGTTCGTTTTTGCTGGCTTTTTTCATTGCGTTACAAATTTTTTCGTAAGTTGTTGCCTTTTTCAATCTAACGGTCAAGTCAACACAAGATACATTGATAGTAGGCACTCTAAATGACATACCAGTGAGTTTTCCTTTCAACTCTGGAATAACCACGCCGATTAATTTTGCAGCACCTGTGCTACTAGGTATGATGTTAAATCCAGCAGCACGCCCGCCACGCCAGTCTTTTTTGGTAGGACCATCAACTGTTAATTGGGTGGCAGTCATTGCGTGAATGGTACTCATCAAGCCTTCTTCAATGCCGAAGTTGTCGTTTAATACTTTTACGATAGGGGCAAGACAGTTTGTAGTGCAACTTGCATTTGAAACAATTTTCATATCGGCGGTAAGAGTGTCATCGTTTACACCCATAACAATAGTTGGCACGCCTTCGCCCTTTGCTGGTGCGGTAATTATAACACGCTTTGCACCACCTTGCAAGTGGGCAGAAGCAAGTTCTTGCGTAACAAATTTTCCACTTGCCTCAATTACAATATCAGCACCTAATTCGCCCCAAGGTATGTTTGCTGGTTCTTTTTCACTGTAAAAAGGAATTTTTTTGCGATTGATAATCAAATTGTTGTCTTTTGCTGAAACAGTGCCATCAAATTCACCGTGAGTGGTATCTAGGGAAAATAAATAACTCCCATATTCTGCATCCATAAATGGGTCGTTGATGCCCACAATCGTTACATCACCAGCAAGGGTCGCCACTCTTGCTACAAGTCTGCCGATACGACCAAATCCGTTAATTCCTATTTTGATATTTGCCATAATTTTACCTCTTATTTCTTAGTTTTTACACCTTTTGTGCTTTTTACTTTTGATACGGCAGGCTTTTTTGCACCTGTCTTTGTGGTTTTTGGAGTAGTTTTCTTTGCTGTGCTTTTTGCTTTTGCTTCTTTTCCCTCTTGTGCTTGCGCAGAAGAAGTTTCTTCGCTAGCGTTTTCAGTAGTCACTTTTTTAGGTCTGCCTCTTTTTGGTTTTTGGGCTTCCTCTATTGTTTCTGCTTGTGGGGTAGGTGAAATCTCTTTTTCTTCCATTGCATCTGACGCTTGCTTAGGAGTTTCGTTTTCAACTGCAACTTCATCT
>CAVBHV010000060.1:0-959 GCA_963595385.1 bacterium | reverse complement strand
GTTGTGCGGTTTTATCTTTTTCGATAACCTTGCCGTTTAAAATGTGTTCGCTAATTCTAACCACAGGTTCACCCGCTAAATTTATAGCAACTGGTATGCCTAGTCGAGAATTATATACAAATCTAGCCGAAATTACTGCACCGATTATACCTAAAATTATCCACGCAATTAGTGCTACAAAAATCCAAACCGAATACACACCATTGTTGCAAATAGGGAATACCACCGCAAGCACGAGCAAGGCGATTATATAAAAGCACGAAACAATACCTAGCGCGAATAGCGAATTACTGGTTTCTTTTTGACTAACAGAAGGAGTGTCAAAAATCTGTTTTTTAGTCACTATGCGTGCAGTGCGTTCTGGGTCAGGGTTTACAAGTCTAAGCGCTTTGCTTAGGGTAGGATTCAGTATAATTGTGTTTACCGAACGGTTGTTAAGCAAAATCACGCGCGGTTCACAGCACAAATCACGCCCGCGCCCCAAAAGTTTTAGACCAATTTGATAAGTGCCACGACCGAGAGCGATAAAGAAACTCTTAAACCAGTTGTCTTGCTGTTTTGCAAATACAATATCAGTGCCATCAATGTGCTTCTTTAACATTTCGGTCAACAACTCCAGATTTGTGTCCAAAGTTGCAAGCAATACATCACCGTTGTTTGTGTAGTCAAGTGCGTTGTAAATTTGCGTGTTAATGTTTGTAGAAGGCGCAGTGACAATTAATTGCCTGCTTTTGGAATTTTTGGCAATTTCGCGCAAAGTGTCTAGTTGAGCAAAATCGGCATTTGCAACATAGATAATTTCGTACGGCTCTTTAAATTCTTCGAGCATTTTTGCAAAAGCCAAATCGCGTTCTGCGGGGTCGATATTTTTTGAGTCCGCAGTCACTACGAGTGAAATCATAAATAATACCTCTCAATTTTTAACTAATTTAGTTTAGTTTATACATATTATATTATTT
>CAVBHV010000059.1:0-5093 GCA_963595385.1 bacterium | reverse complement strand
GTAATGTTATTTTCAAAAATTTTTTTGTAATTATTAGTTAGTTTTTTAGTTGAAATTGTCAGTGTTTTTAGAGTTTAAATTATCAGCATTTTTGGTATTGGTGTGTGCAACTAAATTTTCCGTTTTTGCCCCTTTCTCTTGCTTTTGTTTTGGTTGTTTTTGTTTTTTCTGGCGTGGTTTTAGTCCAGACCAAAGTATAATTGTGATTTGGAAAGGTACGGCAAGTATAAAGATTAGCCACAAATGGTATTCCAAAAATTGCAAGAAAACGGCAGTCGCAAGTGTCCATAAAAAGCCCGACAAAATCCAAAAAATATACTTGCGCTTGCCCCAAATTGCGTTAAAAATTATGGCTAACACAAATGAAACGGGGAACGCCCAAATAAACACAGTCCAAACATTGAGGTTAAAAATCGTGTTGCTATATACATAAATTGCGGTAGCCAAAATCCACACCACCGAAATACTGAGCAGACTGATTATCAATTTGTTATATTTTTTAGACTCGGCCTTTACAAACTCTTTTGTGCCTTTGTTTTCGTGCGTAAAATAGTCTAATGTTACGCCATAAATTTCTGCCAACTGTACCAAAATTTCCACACTTGGTATCGACTCGCCTTTTTCCCATTTGGACACCGATTTGTCCGAAAAATTTAGTTTTTGTGCGAGTTCAAGTTGGGTCATTTTGTGTTGCTTGCGCAAAGTTATTAAATTGCCTGCGATTATCTCATTTAAATTTTCCATAGACTTATTTTATCATTTTTCTACTACAAAAATCAAGCATTTAAGCCAAATTTATTAAAAATTCTACTGTGAGTAGAGTTGCTTTTGCGGGCTATACTGATAGTAGAATAACCTCTATTTTGCGGTATATAAAGTATAGAAAAATTTTTGTAAAACCGAATTGCTAAAAACGCATAATATTTGCTAAATTATGGTTAAACATACGAGGGAGGTAGTTTATGAGTGTGTTAGCAACGGTGATAAACGCGGTAGCAATTCTGTGCTCTTTGCTAGCGGTTGCATTTATCATATATTATATACCACGCCTTATAGGGTGGTTTGGTGGCAGAAAAAAACAAAAACGAATTTTCAATACCACATTAAATAAAATCGCGGTGGTAATTCCTGCGAGAAATGAAAGTAAGGTCATAGGAATGTTGTTGGATAGTCTTAAAGGGCAAAGTTATCCGCGCGAAAAATTTTCGATAGAAATAATCGTAAAAGAGCCAAATGACCCTACAATCGAAATGGCGAAAAATTACGGCGCACGCGTGCATATCGTGCCAGAGCAAACTTGTAAAGGTTATGCAGTTGATAAATGCCTAAAAAATTGTCTAGCGGAAGGAAATAGTAGCGATGCATATGTTATTGTAGATGCTGATTGCGTGCTAGATAAGTATTTTTTGGAAGAAATGAACAATGCGCTTAGCAGTGGTGCGCAAATTATTCAAGCCAAAAAGTTGGTAAAAAACTGGTATTTTGGTGATAAACAAGCAAATAGTATTTGGTCAAATTGTAACGGCTTGATTTGGACTATGATTGATGAATTGGGCAACAAACACAAGTCGCGACTTGGTGCTACAAATATGACAATCGGCACTGGAATTATGTTTAGAAGCGATGTGGTAGCAACTTTGGGAGGTTTTCCATACCAAAAGACATTGACCGAAGATATTGAATTGATGTTTGATAGTGTAGTGCGCAGATTTACGACTTTTTATTACTCATATGCAAAAATGTATGTAGAGGAGGCACCTAGTCGCGATATGACAAATAAGCGCCGTACTAGGTGGATGACTGGTGTTGTAGATAGTACAAGACTGTATGCGGAAAAACTGGAAAATTTACCGCGTACAAAAGAAATAAAACGCGACATTTATTACACGACTTCGCTAAATAAAGTATATTGCTATATAGGTATGCTGGTAGTGTTTACGGTGTTAAATTTATTCGGTGCGATACTTTTGGGTGCTATGGGGTATAGCGAATGGGTGCTAAACGCAATTTACGCTAGTGCGGGTTTGGGCTTGTTGTATCTGTCATTTTTTGCACTTACAGTCGCGTGTTTGGTGGCTGATTGGAAAAATATTAAATTACCTTTTTACAAAAAAATGATTATGCTATTTTTCCACCCGATTTTCTATATGGGCTACATTCCTATCGTGACAAAAGCGCTTTTGAATAGACAAAGTCAAGTGTGGGAAGTAATCGAACGCGTGACATACACAAATGAAAACAAAAAAGGCGAGTAGTTATGACTTATCAAGAAATTCAAGAGAGGATAAAAGAGTATGAAAGCGAGCAGAAATTCGACCAACACATTGTTCCTATTAATTATGAAAATGCTATTAAAGTAGATGAAAATTTCGATTACATAGGCAACAATTTTGGTACAAAGTTTAAGCGATTTTTTCAAAAAATATTTGTGGTAAACCCGTATTCGTGGTGGAAAAATAATGTAGTAAACCGCGTGCGAGTTTATGGGAGAGAGAATTTAAAAAATTTAGATAGTGCGATTGTGACTTGCAATCACACAAATATGTTTGATTGTTTGGCAATCAAAAAAGCATTACGCGGGCGTAAAGTCAAAATAACCGCAGGCGACTTTAACAACCAGCGAGGCTTTTTTGGAGAAATGATGCGCGTGGGTGGTATGATGCCGTTCGGTAGTAATCGTGAGGGAATGAAAAATTTTAACGAGGCATTTAAGTTTTTTGTAGATAAAAAATATTTTATTGCCTTTTATCCCGAGCAGGCGATGTGGCCCGATTATGAAAAGCCACGCCCTTTAAAAAATGGAGCATTTCATTATGCGGTAAAATATAATTTGCCCGTGTTGCCAATTTTCATTACATACCGCAGTAGTGGAAAGATAGCAAAAAATGGTAGAAAAATTAAGTATATGGATTTGCATATTTTACCACCTGTTTACTCAAAAAAAGTAGATAGATTAGAGCGTATTCAAGATTTAATCACGCAAAATACTTACCTCTGGGAGAATTGTTACAATATGTCCATAATAGGCAAAAAGTGATAAAAAATAGCAAAAAAGCGTGAAAAAACGCGATTTTTTAACAAAAAAGGCAGTACTATGCAATGCATAGTACCTAAAAAAGAGGAAAAAATGCTTAGGTATTATATAGTAGGTTTAGCAGTAAGTTTACTACTCGTAATGGGCGTAAATATTCTCGCTGGGGCGGGAGTGGTATATTCTGTTCTTGCAGTCGTGCTAGGTGCAATTTTTATATTTTTGCTTGATGCTTTGATTGCGTGGGTGATACATAAATTGCCAGCCGAATGGTTTTGCCACAAAAAGAAAATATTTCAAGTTGCTAAACAAGAGCGAAGATTTTACGAAAAAATAGGTATCAAAAACTGGAAGGACAAAGTACCCGAAATGGGGCAGTTGTGCAATTTCAAAAAGGACAAAATACAAAGTTTTGATGCATCGTATATAGATAAATTTTTAACCGAAACTTGTTACGCCGAAGTGGTGCATATCGGTATGCTTTGTATAGGTTTACTCGTATTTTTGGCGTTTCCAGTAGATAAAATGCTTGCTTTTGCACTACCTTTATTTTTGATAAACGCAATACTGCAAATTCCGCCTATTTTGATACAAAGATACAATAGACCAAAACTCGAATTGGCGCTAATTCGTGCAGAAAGAAGCAAAAAAATGCAGGGAAGTGACTAAATTTTGTTAGATACCCGCATTTTTGTGTTTTTTGGACTTGTGATGAAATTTAGATAAAACAGAAGTAATATTTACAAAAAGATTACAAATTTTATAAAAAATGTTATTAAGTAGTCCATTTTGTTTGTTAAAAAACTCAAAATAGTATATAATTAGACTAGCAAAAAATTTTGCAAAACTTTAAAAACAAGGAGATAACTATGGCTAAAATTAAATTTGTACAATACGGTTGCGGTAAAATGGCAAAATACACTATTCGTTACTGTATCGAAAGAGGTATGGAGTGCGTAGGCGCTTTTGATGTAGATGAGTCCAAATTTGGCACAGATGCGGGCGAATTTGCCGAAATTGAAAATTTAGGCGTAAAAATCGAAACGGTTAAACAAGATATGGTGAAACGCTTGCGCGAAACAGGGGCAGATGTTGCGATTGTCACCACAATGAGTTTGATTGCGGACTGTGCCGATGCATTGCTTGCTTGTGCGGGCGCTGGTGTAAACGCAATCACTACTTGCGAGGAGGCGTTTTTCCCTCAAAACAGTAACCCAAATTTATTTAAGGAAATAGACCGCCTTGCAAAAGAAAATGGTTGCACAATTACAGGTGCTGGGTATCAAGATGTATTTTGGGGCAATTTGATTGTTACTCTTGCGGGTGCAACTCACAAAATCACAAAAATCAAGGGTAGCAGTAGTTACAATGTCGAGGACTACGGTATCGCTCTTGCGCGTGCGCACGGTGCGGGACTCAGTATGGAAGAATTTGAGCGCGATGTTGCTTCTGCTGATAATATACCTGACGAGGAACGCAAAAAATTAATCGAGGACGGCAAATTTTTGCCTAGTTATATGTGGAATGTAAACGGTTGGCTTGCTAGCAAGTTGGGGCTTACTGTGATTTCACAAACTCAAAAATGCGTGCCAACTACTCACGATGGCGAGTTGGACAGCAGTACGCTTGAAATGAGAATTCCTAGCGGAATGGCTACGGGTATGAGTGCAGTCGTTACCACTCAAACTTTGGAAGGTGTCGAAATTGAGGCTGAGTGTATCGGTAAAGTATATGGACCAGAAGATTTTGATAAAAACGAATGGACTATTTACGGCGAGCCAGATACAACTGTTGTAATCAATAGGCCAGCAACGGTCGAGCTCACTTGCGCCACAATCGTAAATCGCATACCTGATTTGCTTTGCGCCGAGGATGGTTACATTACTACCGAAAACTTTGGCATCGCAAAATATAGCAACAAACAAAAATAAAATTGCAAAATTAATAAAATATTATAGAAAAATTGCAAATTTGCAATAAAAGTTGAGAAATAAAAGATAATCGGCAATTTGCAAATAAAACTAGCAAATTGTGTATAAAAAATTAGGACTTTGATGTATAG
>CAVBHV010000058.1:0-5350 GCA_963595385.1 bacterium | reverse complement strand
CGGAATTATTTGTATTTTATTATAAAAGGCTTTTGCCTTTTTCTTTTTAAAGGCAATTTGCTTGTATTTAGTAAAATTTCAAAATAATTTATTATATTTTCACAAAATCAATCACTATTTCATAATCTATAATGTACGGGTAATCTTATGGAGGTAATTATGTCTTTTTTCTCAGGTATTAGGACTGAGCAGATACCAGGGCCAATCAACGGCAACCCATTGCGCGGATTATGCGAAAAGGTTTGTATTCAAGTGAAAAAAGTATTTGATGCGTGTCTAAAACAGCAACACATTACAGATACTCAAATTGCACTTTCAAACTTTACTCCTGCAAACCCAACTTATCCGTTGACTTTTGTGTCTGGGCAATCAAGCACAACAACGCCACCAACTCTAACAAATGTAGTTATTACGCGTTTTGATGACCGACCAAATTTTGCGCATATTTCTGCTACGGCTAATATTCCTATCGAGATTGTTTATACAGATGCAAACAATGTTCAAGGTGTAGCAACAGGTGTATTGTCTTTACCACAAGATGTAGTGCTATTTTTACCGCAGGCGTCAATCATTCCATACAAGGTGGAGTTGGTCGCAAGCGCAATTATAGCGCAAGCAACTTTCGATGAAAACATCGCTACCGTTGAGGGCTGTGTGATGATGATTATCAAAATTGTCGCTGAAACGGAATTGTTAGTGCCTAGTTATGGTTATTGTCACATTCCTCAATGTCAAGAGTTTTCGACAAATGTCTGTCAAGGCTTCTTTGAAATGCCATTGTTCCCATCGACAAATCCAATCGCCGTGGTGAATGTTAACGAAACTTAGACAAATGCCATAAGATTTATCTCTACAATAGGTACGCTCTATCAAGGGCGTATCTTTTTATTTTTGCGATAGTTTAGGTGAAATGCTTGCAATTTAACATTTATTTGATTATAATTATAAACGAGGAAACGATATGAAAATTTTTGCAATAGGTGATTTACATCTCTCAACCAATGTTGAAAAACCGATGAATATATTTGGACCAGGCTGGGAAAACCATTTCGAGCGAATTTGTGCGGACTGGGCGGAAAAAGTCAGCGAAGATGATTTGGTGCTAATTCCGGGTGATATTAGTTGGGGAATGTACCTCGAAGAAGCACAAGCAGACCTTGATTTAATCGCAAAATTAAAAGGTAAAAAGATTATTACGCGTGGCAATCACGATTACTGGTGGAAATCTATTACAGCCGTGCGTGGAGCGTTGAAGCCAAATCTTTATGCTTTGCAAAATGATGCAATGCGATTTGATGGAGTAGTGGTTTGTGGTACGCGTGGCTGGACAGTGCCCGAAAAGAATTTCAAAAACGAAGAAGATGAAAAAATCTACAAGCGCGAACTTATTAGACTGGAACTAGGCTTGCAGGTAATGGAGAAGTTGTATCAGCAAGGTGACAAAAAAATAGTAATGATACACTATCCGCCGTTCAATGCAAAAATGTTGCCATCGGACTTTACTAGACTGTGTGAAAAGTACAAGGTCGATACAGTAGTCTATGGACATTTACACGGTAAAAATTGCCGTTGTAAACTGGAACTAGTGCAAAACGGTATCAAGTATTTGTTAACTAGTTGTGACCAAGTAAATTGTAAGTTGGTAGAAATTTGCGAAGTATAGTAGAAAAAATAGATAGGTATAAGTGCGTTATTTAATCAAAATTACAAATTAAAAGGAGAGTGCTATGGAATTTAAACATATTTCAGTTTTATTGAATGAGTGTATAGAAGCGCTCAATATTCAACCTAACGGCTGGTATATGGATGGCACTCTCGGCGGGGGCGGGCATAGTGGCGAAATTGCCAAGCGTTTAGATAAAACAGGCGGGCTGGTTATGTTTGATTTGGACACAGAAGCCATCAATTTTGCTAGCGAACACCTCAAAAATAACGCTTGCCATATGATTTTCGCTCACAATAATTTCAAAAATTTCAAACAAGTGCTAGCGGAAAATAACATTGACGGACTTGACGGAATTTTGCTAGATTTAGGCGTAAGTAGTTATCAAATTGACAATGCAGAACGCGGGTTTAGTTATATGCACGATGGCGAATTGAATATGGCTATGGATAGCAACGCAAAACTTACCGCTGAGGTTGTAGTAAATACATATAGCGAGGAAGATTTGGTGCGAATTTTCCGTGATTACGGTGAGGAAAAATTTGCAAAAAGTATCGCAAGGACTATTTGCACTGAGCGAAAAAAAGCGCCAATCAAGACTACAAAACAACTTAGTGATATTATCTCAAATGCAGTACCAGCAAAATTTAGATTTAGTGCTGGGCACCCAGCAAAGCGAGTTTTTCAAGCGATACGAATTGAGGTAAACGGCGAGTTGGATAGCCTAAAAGAAGCGATAATCAGTATGGTGCGCGATGGTTTGCGTACGGGAGGCAGACTTGCAATTATCACTTTCCATTCGTTGGAAGATAGAATTGTAAAAGAAGCGTTTAATTACCTCAGTAGCGACTGTATTTGTGATAAAAAATTACCCGTTTGTGTATGTCATCACCACGCCGAGGTGAAATTAATCAATAAAAAACCATTACTGCCGACTGAAAGTGAATGTGAGCAAAATCCGCGCGCGCATAGTGCAAAATTGAGAGTGCTAGAAAAATTGTGATAAATTTTAAAAAATAGGAGTATATTATTATGTCATATAAAGAAGATGATGGCACAAGTACTACTACCATTGAGCGACCAACGACAAATATTTTAGATTTAATAGATGAAAGGGTAAAGGAAAATACCGAGCCGGCAAAGACTGAAATTGAACGCGAAGTGGAGAGGTTTGACAATTCGCACAAGGCTGAAAACTTGCAAAAGGCGTACGATGAGATAGATAGACAAGCGTTTGTTTCCACTCCAAAATCTACTCCAAAAAGGAATGTAGAAACCATTATAAATCCGTTCTTTGGTGACTCTGATAGTCTAAACAAAATGCGTAAACGCTACGAAGATGTGGTGGAAACTCCAACAACTTCGCCAACTTTGGAAATCAAATCTTACGAAACTAAATCAGTTGCTAAGCAAAAAAACAAAATGGACGGGCGAATGAAGTTATGGCTAACGACTGGTGTATGTTGCGCGGTATTGTTGCTTGCTTTGATTATTTGTAATATCTTTTCCATAGGTGCAATCAATCGCGATATTGATGCAACTCAAGACGGAATTTTTGCGCAAGAAAAAGAGTTACAAGACTTGAATGGGAAAATTACTACTGAAACGGGTACTGTTCCTGATGGAATGAAAGACCTAAATGGTGGCACAACTATTGATATTACCCCAACTAATCCATCAAGCATTATGACAAGCGACAATGTATTCAATAGAATTTCAAGTTTTATTTCATATTTATTTGGTAGATAGAAATGTGCCGTGGAGGCGTATTTGAAAAAAGAATATTCAATTTCATCATTACAAAAGAGGTTATTATGTGTTATTTGCGTAATAACTTTTCTTTTTCTATGCGTAATGGGCAAACTGTTTGTGGTACAAATTATACAAGGAAAAGGACTACAAACGCGTGCAATTTCTCAGTGGACAAGAGGCCTAAGTCTCAGTGGATTGAGGGGAAATATTTTAGATAGAAATGGAAATGTATTGGCTTCTAGTTACACAAGTTATAATGTTTATGTTCGCGCAAGTAATGTAAAAAATGCCGAGCAAGTTGCCTCACTTTTGAGCAAAAAACTAGGCGTTAGTTATGATAAAGTGTTAGAAAAAGCAAACAAGAAAAATGTGTCCGAAAGTTTAATAAAATCGCAAGTAGATATGGAAACCGCAAAAGAAATTTTATCCGCCAATGTAGATGGAATTTATTTAGGCGAAACCAGCACGCGACAGTACCCGTATGGCGATATGCTCACTAGCGTGTTAGGTTTTACTACTATTGACAATGTAGGACAAGCGGGGTTGGAGGCATATTACAATAATTTCTTAACAGGCACAAATGGTAAGGCGTTGACCGAAAGCACAATCACAGGTTTAGAACTCTCAAACGCAACTACCAGTTTTGTAGCGGGAATTGCGGGGTGTGATATTACCCTCACCATTGATGCGCAAATTCAAGAAGTGTTAGAGGGGGTGTGCGCGCGTGCATTGGAGGAACAACAAGCCAAAGGCGTAACGGCTATAATTATGGACCCAAACAATGGAGAAATTTTGGGTATGATCGCAAAACCGAGTTTTGACCTCAATAATCCACCGCGCGATGATGTAGAAAAATTGCTTGCATACAGCAAAAATATAAATATTGTTGATGTGTATGAGCCGGGCAGTACTTTTAAATTATTTACCATTTCTTCCGCTTTGAGTGAGGGGGTTACCAACCCAGAAGAACGATTTTTTGATCCAGGTTACCGAATTATTGATGGTGAAAAAATCAAATGTTGGCGCACACGCGGACACGGTTCGCAAACATTAACCGAGGGGCTTTGCAATAGTTGTAATAGTGTTTTTATGGACTTAGGCTTGAGATTGGGAAAAGATAAGTTGTATGAATATTTGCAAAAATTCGGTATAGGCGAAGCAACGGGTGTAGATTTTTTCGGTGAAAGCGCGGGTATAATGATGAATAAAAATAATGTTAAAAATGTTGATTTAGCGCGTATTTCTTTTGGGCAAGCAGTTGCAGTCACTCCATTGCAAATGATTACAGGCGTATGTTCGGTATTAAATGGCACACTTTATACCCCACACTTTGTGAGTGCAATTACCACATCAAGCGGAGTTAAAAAAGAATTTGGCAGTGTGGCAAGGCGCAAAGTTTTAGACACTCAAATTTCCAAACAAGTGGCGCTTATGATGGAACAAGTGGTTAGCACGAAAGGAATGTATAGTTTTGTGCCAGGGTATCGCATAGGTGGCAAAACAGGTACTGCACAAAAATATGAAAATGGTCATGTGGCAAGCGGGAAATATGTATCAAGTTTTGTGGGGTGCTATCCAGTTGAAAACCCAAAGTATGCTTTGCTTCTTTGTGTCGATGAGCCAGGGACTGGGGTATATTATGGTAGTATGGTTGCAGCACCGTATGCAAAGCAAGTTTTTAGTGGTATGTTTAATTATCTGAATATAGAACCTACAAATTTAACGGAAGATTTAAAAAAGTTAGAGCCTACTATTGAAGTGCCAAATTTAGTTGGACTTTCGATTACAGAGGCGGTGAGTTTGATTAAAAAAATGAAACTAGAATACGAGATTGATGGCGAGGGTGATTATGTGACTTGGCAAAATATTCCAGCGGGTGAAAAGTTATTTGAGGGTGCAATAATAATGATAAAAACATAAAAAAGTGTATAAAAA
>CAVBHV010000057.1:0-5363 GCA_963595385.1 bacterium | reverse complement strand
GTCATAAGCAATATGTTTTTGCATATCACTGCGTATTGTTTCTGGGATTGAGTCATAGTAATTTTGTAAATCTTCTTTTGTTATTTCTACTATCATAATTATTCACCTAAGTTTAGGTTAACATAAAAATTAAAAAAAGTCAATTTTGATTAATGGTATTGCGCTCAAAAATTATTTGCCAGTGAAATCAAAATTTTGCGAATAGCATTTTGTTGACTTTTGAGGGTGTATTTGGTATAATTCAAACACAAAAGGGAGTACATAATGAACAAAAAAGACTGGGAAAGCGAAGAGAAATATCTAAATGATACTATTAGTGTTATGAACGAGCAGATAAAATCACTCACAAATTCAGTGGCGCAGGCAAAAGATTTTGTGAATGATTTGCGCGAATATTATATTCAAGGTACGCAAATTTTCGGTGATATTGACAAGGCGGAGCAGGTGGGTATCAACGAACGCATAAATAATATTGTAGATATAAGCAATGATAGTATCACAAAAGCGGAAAAACTTTCACGCAATCGCGCAAGACCATATTTCGGGCGTGTTCGTTTTGAAAATGATGAAATTGATGATTTTAGAATTGGTCTAATGAGCGTGGAGCAAAATAATCAATATTATGTCTATGACTGGCGTGCGCCTATTTGTGAACTTTTTTATGAATACGGAAAAGGAAAAGCGCAATATAAAACTCCAAATGGAGATAAAATTACGGGCGATATTACACTAAAACGACAATATGATATCGAAAATGGAAAATTGCTTGATTTTTACGATGTGGATAAAGATATTTTTGATGAATATTTGCAAAAAGTTTTAAATAAAATCAGTACCGACCAGTTGCATAATATTGCTTCAACAATTCAGCGTGAACAAGATGATATAATTCGTGATTTGCGTGATGATTTGGTGGTTGTGCAAGGTTATGCGGGGAGTGGAAAGACAACTGTTGCCTTGCATAGGATTGCTTATGCGTTGTATAGATTGAAAGATTTGCAGTCCGCAAATGTGTTAATTTTTACGCTAAATGAAGCGTTTATGTCGCATATTCAAGGTGTTTTGCCTGAACTTGGTGAACAAAATACTAGAAACGCCACCCTTGCAAGATTTTGCGCAAGACTTTTGAAATTGCTAAAACCAGTTGAAGAAAACGACCAGTTTTTAGACAGATATTTAATTGCAAGCGAAATTGAACGAAAAACAATAAGTGAAAAATTGAATCTCAATGTCAAACAAAAAATAAACGAATTTGTGCAGAAATTTTCTAATATTACCGCTGAAAAAGGTTTCAAAGTGAGAGAAGTGCCTTTTCCGCCAAAATTGCTTAACAAATTGAACGAGGAATATAGCGATTTGCCTATTTTAAATCGTTTGAATATGATAGGCGAGTATGTAGCTAAAAAATTAAAAGTTGACAAATACGAAGATATGCGAATTTTAATTAAGCGACAAGTGGTAAAATGCTTTAATACGACGGTTGACCTTGAGGAAATTTACGCACAATTTTGTTTAAACAATGGTTGGACAAAACCAAATTTTGATATAATTTGCGTTGAAGATGCAATTTTAATGTGCCTTTTGAAGCAAAAACTTGAAGATATGGTCGTAAAAATGGATATAAAACACATAGTTATTGATGAAGCGCAAGAGTATCCATTACTGTTTGTTGAATTTTTGATGAAGTTGTTTCCGCGCGCAAGTTTTAGTATTTTTGGTGATAAATATCAGCGTACAAATCCAGTGGGAATAGAGGACTTGCAACAAATCATTGATATAAAAGCGGTTTATCGCGAAGCGAAACTATATACACTAGACAACACTTATAGAAGTAGTGAGGAGATTGTAGATTACTGCTCAAAAATTATTGGCAATCCGCGCCACAATGCTTTTAGGCTAAATAATGGCAACGCTGTTATTGAAGAAATTTTGGCGGGTGATAACAATCAAATAGCGAGCCAAATTTTATCAATTTTGGAAAAAGATATTGCAGAAAATGGTACGATAGGTATTATAACTGGATGTGTAAATTCTGCACGAGAAATTGAAAGCATAATTTCAAAAGTTTGTCTAGACAAAGTTTGTATTGTTGATGATGCAAAGAGTAATGCTTTTGCGCAAATTCAAGTATTACCTGTTAGTTTGTCAAAAGGTTTAGAGTTTAACACTGTGGTTGTTGTAAATGATGGAAATTTATTTGATACTGAACTAGGACAAAATTTATTTTATATCGCTTGTTCGCGTGCAATTAACAAATTAGTAGTATTGAAAAAGAAATACAAAAATGCAATTAAGTAATAAAATTGGGTGACTTAGTGGCAAATTTTTGCGGGTAAGTCGCAAAAACGGGGTGTATGTATGAAATGTAAATTTTGTGGCTGTGTAGATACAAAAGTAATTGATTCAAGAGAAAATGAAGATTCAACAAGTGTGCGCAGGCGTAGGGAATGTCCAAATTGCGGTCGCCGTTTTACCACATTTGAGGAGTATGAAACGATACCAGTTTTGGTGATAAAATCGGACGGTAGTAGGCAACCTTTTGATAGAGAAAAAATTAGACGCGGTATGATTAAGGCTTGTGAAAAGCGACCTGTTACTTTTGCGCAAATTGAGGAAATGGTTTCAAATGTTGAAAAGGGTATATATAATCTCTTGGAGCAAGAGGTTGATAGTAAAAAAATCGGTGAGTTAGTTATGGAGCAAATCAAGCAGGTAGATGAGGTAGCATACATTCGTTTTGCGTCAGTATATAGGCAGTTTAAAGATGTTGGCAACTTTATTGATTTGCTAAATGATTTCAAAAAAGATATTGAAAACACTGAAAAAAATATCAAAAATTAGCGAAAAAACGCAAAAAAATACCAAAAATAACAGTACTATGCAATGTTTTTGTCACACTTTTATATAAAGTGTGGCTTTTTTATTCTTAAAATTAATCAAATTTCATAATTTATTATATGAGATTATGCGATGCAAAAATTAATACAAAATATAAAATAATAGAAGTAAATGCGCCGTTAAAAATGAAGCGCAGGATTTTTGATTTGGGGTGCGTACCGAATACAATAATTTCAGTTTACGCAAAGACTAAGCAAAGTAGTGCATACATTGTGCGTGGTGTGGTTGTTTCGATTGATAAGAATATTGCAAAATGCATAGTGGTGGCAGGCGTATGAAAAAAATATATTTAGTTGGGTTACCCAATGCGGGCAAATCAAGCATTTTTAACAAATTAACTCATAGTGATGTGCATACGGGGAACTGGCACGGGGTCACTGTAAATAAGTCAATCGAAACTGTGATTATTGAAAATGAAAAATATCTCATTGCTGATTTACCAGGGATTTATGGCCTAGTGCCTTTTTCACCAGAGGAGGGCGTGTCGGTAAGTGAAATTTTGGATAATCAAGATAGTATTTTTGTAAATGTGATTGATTGTAACAATTTGGAAAGGTCATTAAATTTGACTCTACAACTTTTAGAATTAGGGCTTAGCGTTACTGTATTGCTGAATTTTATTGAAGATAGTAAAAAACGCGGGGTTTTGCTAGATAGTAAATCACTTGCAAATTCTTTGGGTATAACTGTCGAGAATGCATATCTCAATGCAAAGAAATTGCAAAAAACCTTTGAGAATATAGTAAAAAACGCAAAAAAATCACAAAAAATCACATATTTACAGCGTTTTGACTTAAATTTGGCGCAAAATGTGGTAAAAGAGTATTGTGATGAAAAATATGTTTTATACAATTCTTTGAGGTTAGTTGAGGGTGATACTGATAATTTTTGGAAATGTACCGTTCCGCTCAAAACTCAACCTACTTTAAAAAATTATGCAATCAAAAATGGGTTAGAATTACTTTATAATTTGCGTGTTCAATTTATAAAAAAGGTAATGTTTTGCTGTGTGCGTGCTAAACCAAAAGCCTATGGTAGTAGTAAGTTTGATAAAATTTTTTTAAATAAATTTACTGCACTGCCTGTATTTTTTGTGATAATGTTTATTGTATTTTGGTTTACTTTTGGTGTTTTTGGCGGTTTTTTGAGTGAAATAGCAGTATTTTTGGTGAATTTTTGTGGAAAAGGCTTGTTTTTGTTGTTAACCAGCCTTTCAGCGCCTGTATGGCTACAAGATTTTGTAAATAATGCAATAATAAGCGGAGTCGGTAGCGTTTTTGGCTTTTTGACACAAGTAATTTTGCTATTTTTGTTTCTTGAAATTTTAGAGCAAAGCGGGTATTTATGTAGAATTGCGTGGCTTATGGAAGCGCCTTTGGCAAAAATTGGGCTATCTGGAAGAAGTGTTTTTTCACTATTAATGGGGTTTGGGTGTAGCACTACTGCAATACCTACAACGACTACTTTACAAAATGAGCGCGCGCGAACTAAAACTGCAATTTTGATACCGTTTATGTCGTGTAGTGCTAAATTGCCTGTTTATTCTGCTATTGCAGGGGCGTTTTTTGGTGGGGGAAGCGTATTACTAATTTTTTCATTATATTTATTAGGTATCGTGGTTGCATTATTAATTGCATTGTTGATACAAAAATTTTACCCTACAAAATATAATGATGAAATGTTAGAATTTACTCCTTTTCGTAATGTTAAATGGAGTAAAATTTTTGCAATAGTTGGACAAAATTCGTATAGGTTTATCGCTAGAATATTTACAGTACTACTTGCTTGCACAATAATAATTTGGTTTTTCAATAATTTTACAATTACGCTTGAGTATATCACTAATCCAGAAATTCAACATTCAATTCTGGAAACGATTTCATTATTAATTGCGCCGATATTCAGTCCGCTAGGATTTGGGTGGGGTGCCGTGTGTGTGTTGTTGTTTGGTTTAGTTGCAAAAGAATTGATTATCTCAGGAATTGCTGTATTGAATGGGGTGGTTGGCGCTAGTATTGGTGCAAGCCTTTGGAGCGGAGGAATTGTAAGTTTTACCCCTGAAAGTTGCGTGGCATTTTTAGTATTTTGTTTGCTATATTCGCCTTGTATAAGTGCGCTAATTTCTCTAAAAAATGTTGTGTCTAAAAAAGTATTTTGGTTGTATTTTGTCGCTCAATTTGGTATTGCATACTTGTTTAGTTTTATTTGCTACAAGGTAAGTTTTTTGATTGCAAAAATTGGTTTTGCTAATTTGGGTTGGCTGTTGATTGTTTCTATATTCGTAATTGCTATCATTTGTTGGTTTTTGATTCGTTTAGGTAATAAAAGAAAGTGTATGGGGTGTAATAGGTGTAATTTGGGTTGAAAATACTAAAAAAGTAAGATTTTCGTGCAAAACCCTTATCTTATCGCGTTTTCTAAGTACTATGCAATGATTGCATAGTACTTTGCATAGTACTACAAAT